>CABSXY010000001.1 GCA_902481695.1 uncultured Haemophilus sp.
GTTGTTCATGGTTATGGTCTGGCGGCCTCGCAGTTAGCTCGTTTAAAACAAAAAGGGATTAAATCAACTGTTGCAGTCGATAAGGTTGCTGCAAGTGGTGGGTATATGATGGCTTGTGTGGCAGATAGAATTGTTTCTGCGCCTTTTGCGATAATAGGTTCTATTGGTGTGGTTGCACAAATTCCCAATATTCATCGTGTGTTAAAAAAACATGATGTCGATGGTGATGTGATGACAGCAGGAGAATTTAAGCGCACGGTCACAGTATTAGGTGAAAATACTGAAAAAGGAAAACAAAAATTCCAAGCAGAACTTGAAGAAACCCATCAATTATTTAAACAATTTGTGGCCCAAAATCGACCACACTTAGATGTGGATAAAGTCGCAACTGGTGAGCATTGGTTCGGTCAGCAAGCGCTAGAGCTTCAGCTAGTTGATGAGTTAGCAACCAGTGATGATATTATTCTTGAAAAAATGAAAGATAAGTCTGTGATCTCAGTGAAATATAAAGTGAAAAAGCCACTTTTACAAAAAATAGGTAAGCAAGCTGAAGAGAGTATCGAGGGAATTATCCATCGAAATTTAACAAAAAATGGGCAGAATTTTATTCAATAAGAAAAAAATTTACTTATTTGACAACTCTTTACACAACTTTACAAAAAAGTTCCATAAAAAATCATTTTTTAATGTTTTTTTATTTACAAGTTAAAGAATTATGACTACCATACGTCATGAAACTTTTTATAGTTTTATTTGTAAAATTTATAAAGTTTAGTTGTGTAGGTTCTTCTTGCAAGGATTGCACCTTAACAGTAAAAAGGTAAAGAAATGAAATTATCTCGTATTTTATTATCTGCAGTAGCAGTAGCGACAGTTGCTGCTTGTGGTAACTTAAGCAAAGTTACAGAAGCTGGTACTCCAGAATATAAAGAAGTTGATGGTCAACAAGTACCACAACTCGTATGGCCTAAAATTGATAAAGCAGGCTTCAACCATGATGGTAGCCAATTTGGTTCATGGCCAAACTGGGATAACGTTCGTATGATCGAACGTGGTATGAACAAAGACCAATTATATAACCTAATCGGTCGTCCACACTTCTCTGAAGGTTTATACGGTGTTGAAGAGTGGGATTATGCGTTCAACTATCGTGAGAATGGTGTTCACAAAATTTGTCAATACAAAATATTATTTGACAAAAACCACAATGCTCAAAGCTTCTTCTGGTATCCAAACGGTTGTAACGGAAACTCAGCATTTACTTTAAGTGGTGACTTCTTATTCGACTTCGATAAAGATACTTTAACTCCACGTGGTAAAGAAGTTGTTGATAACGTTGCAGCACAATTAAAAGAAACTGGTGCTAAAGAAGTTAAAGTTGCAGGTTATACTGACCGTTTAGGTTCTGATGCTTACAACTTAGATCTTTCTCAACGTCGTGCAAACCGTGTTAAAGCTCGTTTAATTCAAGATGGCGTAACATCTGAAATTACAGCTGTTGGTTACGGTAAAGTACCACAAGTTAAAGCTTGTGACGGTTACAAACACGCAAGTAAAGCTGAGAAAGACTGTTTACGTCCAAACCGTCGTGTAGAAATCACTGCTTCTGGTTCTGTATTAAAATTACAAGAAGGTGGTCAAGTTAACGGTGGAACTCAAGGTCCAGCACCTCTTTATCAAAAATAATAGATAGAGAAGATAGAAAGAGCGTAATGAAAATTACGCTCTTTTTTTATCTGATGTTTAAGAAAATTATTCAAGTAAAAGTTCTTCAATCAATTTAGTGGTTAAGTTGATATAACTTCCATTAAAACGATGGCTGAAATTTAGTAAATAATAGAGCTGATAAAGGTGTTTTCTTTCTTCAAAACCGTCTTTATCAAGCGGGAAAGTGCGCTTATAAATTTCATAGAATTCAGCTGAGAATGGTTGGAAGAGCTCACTGAATGCTAAATCACATTCTCTATCCCCCCAGTAGCAAGCAGGATCATAAGTAAAGGTTTGATTACCTACTATAGCCGTGTTCTCAATCCATAAGTTACCATGTAACAAAGAAGGTTTAGGATTATGTTTTGAAAGTTTGTGTTTTACCTTTTCAATAATTAAATCAATGTCGCCAAAGTCTAAACCTTTATCTTTGCAAAGTTGTAATTGCCATCCAATACGTTGTTCTGCAAAAAATTTTGCCCAACTTCCATTCCATTTATTCGGTTGATACTCAGGTCCAAGCCAAGTATCAAAATCTAATCCATAGTTTTTAGTGCCAGATATTTGATGGAGTTTAGCTAATTCTTCAGCAAAATGTGGCGTTGCATTAGTTTGTTGAGTAATAGGAAGTGCTTCTAGCAATAAGAAACTATGATTTTGAGAACACCCTACGCCATACACTTGTGGAAGTCGGATTGTATTGGTTTTGCCTAGTAGGTTTAATTGATCAGCCTCAGCACGAAACATTGAACGATAAGACCGTTCATTCACTTTAACAAAGACAGGTTGGATTCCATCCGTAATAAGCCAAGTTTCATTCACTTCGCCACCCGGAACTTTGTTTTTTTCTTTGATGTTATAGTAAGCACCAAATTGATCAGCTAAGACTTGAGAAATTGATTTCCACATAATACGCCTCCTAGACATGCTCGATTCTTCTTCATTCTATCCAAAATGTTAAAAATTACTGTGATATATCTCAAAAAATAGCAAAAATCTTTGTCATTTTTCACCTGAAACATCAATTCACTAATAAACGCGTGATTTTTTAATGAGTTAGTATTATCATTAAGTGTATTTTTAGTTAGAAAAGATAATCAGGGGAAACTATGCAACATCTGAAAGATCTTGTTGAGAAAGCAAAATCGGCGATTGAACAAATCGAAAATAAAAGTTTAGCCACATTAGATGAAATTCGTGTGGAATATTTTGGTAAAAAAGGGCATTTCACCCAACTTATGCAAGAATTGCGTAATGTTGCTGCAGAAGAGCGTCCAGCAATGGGGGCTAAAATCAATGAAGCCAAACAAGCAGCATTAGATTTTTTAAATGCTAAAAAAGCAGAATGGGAGCAAGCTGAACTCAATGCGAAATTAGAAAAAGAACGTATTGATGTGAGCCTTCCTGGTCGTAAAACAGAAGCGGGTGGTTTACACCCCGTTACCATTACCATCAATCGCGTAACAAAATTCTTTTCAGAGTTAGGTTTTTCTGTGGAAACTGGTCCCGAAATTGAAAGTGATTATTACAATTTTGATGCATTAAATATCCCTAAACATCACCCAGCACGTGCTGATCACGATACATTCTGGTTTAATCCAGAATTATTACTTCGTACACAAACCTCAGGTGTGCAAATTCGTACCATGGAAAAAATGCAGCCGCCTATTCGTATTATGGCGCCAGGTCGTGTATATCGTAACGACTACGATCAAACACATACACCAATGTTCCATCAAATTGAATTGCTTTATGTAGATAAAAAAGCAAACTTCACCGAGTTAAAAGGCTTATTACACGATTTCTTACGTGCATTTTTTGAAGAAGATTTACAAGTTCGTTTCCGTCCTTCCTATTTCCCATTTACTGAACCTTCTGCAGAAGTAGATGTAATGGGCAAAAATGGTAAATGGTTAGAAGTACTAGGTTGTGGTATGGTGCATCCTAATGTGTTACGTAACGTAGGTATTGATCCAAATGAATATTCTGGCTTCGCAGTAGGTATGGGGGTTGAGCGTTTAACCATGTTACGCTACAACGTCACAGATTTACGTTCATTCTTTGAAAACGATTTACGTTTTTTAAAACAATTTAAGTAATTAACCGTTGGGTTAAATTGACGATAATGATTAATTTAGAACGTAACACGTTCATCAATAAAGGATACAGAGATAATGAAATTTAGCGAAAATTGGGTGAGAGAATGGGTTAATCCATCAATTTCAACAGAGCAGTTATGTGATCAAATCACGATGCTTGGCTTAGAAGTTGATGGCGTTGAAAAGGTAGCTGGTGACTTTACCGGTGTGGTTGTAGGTGAAGTTGTTGAATGTGCTCAACACCCAGATGCAGACAAATTACGAGTCACTAAAGTAAATGTTGGTGGCGACCGTTTATTAGATATCGTTTGTGGTGCACCAAATTGCCGTCAAGGTTTAAAAGTGGCATGTGCAACTGAAGGTGCGGTATTACCTGGTGATTTTAAAATTAAGAAGACTAAATTACGTGGCCAACCTTCAGAAGGGATGCTTTGTTCATTCTCTGAATTAGGCATTGATGTAGATGCAGATGGTATTATTGAGCTACCGTTAGATGCACCAGTGGGTACAAATCTACGTGAATATTTAGATTTAGATGATAAAGCCATTGAAATCAGCTTAACGCCAAACCGTGCAGATTGTTTAAGTATTGCAGGTGTTGCACGTGAAGTTGGTGTGGTGAATAAACAAGTTGTTAATCAACCGCACTTTGATGCCGTACCTGCAACGATTTCAGATAAAGTTCAAATTGAATTAAAAGCGCCAGAAGCATGCCCTCGTTATTTATTGCGCGTGGTAAAAAATGTGAATGTTAAAGCGCAATCACCAATTTGGTTACAAGAAAAATTACGTCGTTGTGGTATTCGTTCTATCGATCCTATTGTGGATATTACCAACTATGTTTTACTTGAATTAGGTCAACCAATGCATGCTTTTGATGCATCAAAAGTGGCTCAACCTGTTCAAGTACGTTTAGCTAATAATGGCGAAGAACTTGTTTTATTAGATGGCACAACGGCAAAATTACAACCGAATACTTTAGTGATTGCAGACCAAACTGGTCCACTAGCAATGGCGGGTATCTTTGGTGGCCAAGCAAGCGGTGTTGATGCTGAAACAACAAAAGATGTAATTTTAGAAGCAGCATTCTTTGCACCATTAGCGATTGCGGGACGTGCAAGACAATACGGTTTACACACTGATTCTTCACATCGTTTTGAACGCGGTGTTGATTTTACGCTACAACGTCACGCAATGGAACGTGCAACAGCATTGTTACTTGACATTTGTGGTGGTGAAGCAGGCGAAATTTGTGAAGTGGTGAGCGAGCAATATTTACCAAAAGTCAATGAAGTCACTTTACGTCGTGAAAAATTAGATAGCTTATTAGGTCATCATATCGAAACTGAAACCGTGACAGAGATTTTTGAGCGTTTAGGTTTTGCGGTGACATATGCTAATGATGTTTGGACCGTGACTTCAGCAAGCTGGCGTTTTGATATTGAAATCGAAGAAGATCTCATTGAAGAAGTAGCACGTATTTATGGTTATAACAGCATTCCAAATAATGCGCCATTAGCACATCTTCGTATGCGTGAGCATAAAGAAGCTGATTTAGAATTAAGCCGAATTAAGACCGCACTTGTTGACGCAGATTATCAAGAGGCGATTACTTATAGCTTCGTTGATCCAAAAGTACAAACTTTACTTCATCCAGAAATTGAAGCACTTGTATTACCAAATCCAATTTCAGTTGAAATGTCAGCAATGCGCGTTTCATTGTTAAGTGGATTACTCGGTGCGGTACTATACAACCAAAATCGTCAACAAAATCGCGTGCGTTTATTTGAAACGGGATTACGTTTTGTTCCTGATGCCAATGCAGAATTTGGTGTGCGCCAAGAATTTGTTCTTGCAGGTGTGATTACCGGTACAGCAAAATCAGAATGTTGGACAGGTAAAGCCGAAACGGTTGATTTCTTTGATCTTAAAGGTGATTTAGAAAGTATTCTTTCTCTTACCGAAGTGGGTAATCGAGTTAAATTCGTGGCAAAAGCGTACAGTGCCTTGCACCCAGGTCAATCAGCTGCAATTGAATTAGATGGAAAAGAAATTGGTTTTATTGGAACTATTCATCCACTTATTGCTCAAAAACTAGGATTAAATGGCAAATCGGTTGTTTTTGAAATTTTATGGGATGCCATTGCAAATCGTCGTGTGGTTCAGGCCAAGGAGATTTCAAAATTCCCTGCGAACCGTCGTGACTTAGCTTTAGTTGTTGCAGATAATGTCCCTGCAGGCGATATTATCGAAGCATGTAAACAAGCCGGCGGAGAAAAATTAACACAAGTCAATTTATTCGACGTATATCAAGGCATTGGCGTTGCTAGCGGACATAAGAGCTTAGCAATCAGTTTAACCATTCAAGATAATGAAAAAACGCTTGAAGATGATGAGATTAATGCGGTAATCTCTGCTGTATTAAACGAAGTTAAACAACGCTTTAATGCGGAGCTTAGAGACTAAACAGGAGACTAACATGGCAACGATTACAAAAATTGATATTACTGAATACTTATTAGATAAGTATCAATTACAAAAAGCGGAAGCTAAAGCATTAGTGGAAGACTTTTTTGAGGAAATTCGTCTATCGTTAGAATCTGGTGGTGAAGTGAAATTATCCGGTTTTGGTAATTTTGAGCTTCGTAATAAAGCTTCCCGTCCAGGGCGTAATCCAAAAACAGGTGAAAGTATTCCTGTTTCTGCTCGCCGTGTAGTGGCATTCAAGCCAGGGCAAAAATTACGTGCTCGCGTGGAAAATACCAAGCCAAAACAATAGTAAGAAAAGTGCGGTCGTTTTTGACCGCACTTTTGTCAGGATTGAACATGAATAAGATTAAATGTGCTTTTTTAGTCGCAGGAAGTTTTTTGCTTTTTGCTTGTTCAAGCGGTGTTCGTGAAGAATATGCCATGAACTATAAAGGTCAGATTGGTGATCCGATTATAGCGATTGCCATGTTAAGTGAACAACAATATGAATGGGCGGGTACACCTTATGTGTTAGGTGGACAGTCTCGTGGTGGTATTGATTGTTCTGGTTTTGTGCAAAAAACCTTTATTGATCGTTTTAATATCAACCTTCCTCGAACGACGAAAGATCAAGCGGGTTACGGAAAACTTGTTCGTAAAGAAGATATCCAAACAGGCGATTTAATTTTCTTTAAAACGGGACGCGGACCAAATGGCTATCATGTAGGGATTTATGTGAAAGAAGATAAATTTTTACACGCTTCAACTAAAGGTGGCGTGATTTATTCTTCGATGAATAGCCCTTATTGGAAAAAAGCTTTTTGGCAAGTTAGACGAGTATAGTGGAAATAAAAAAGTGCGGTTAATTTTAACCGCACTTTTCTTTTATGGATTTGTTGTAGGGCGAATGCCTAATGTATGGCAAATTGCATAAGTGAGTTCACTACGATTTAATGTGTAGAAGTGGAAGTCATTCACGCCTTCACGAGAAAGAATTTTTACCATATCCATAGCCACACTCGCTGCGACGAGATTACGAGTAGTGGGATCATCATCTAATCCTTCATACGCCTTAGCCAACCATGCTGGAATTTTTACATTCGTAAATGATGCCATTTTTTGCAGTTGTTTGAAATTAGTAACAGGTAGAATACCTGGAACAATTTCAGCCTCAATACCAATGGATGCACAGCGATCACGGAAGCGAAGATAACTATCAATATCAAAGAAGAATTGAGTAATGACGTGATTCGCGCCCGCATCAATTTTACGTTTCAAATTGATTAAATCTGCTTGTGCTGATTTTGCTTCCGGATGAACCTCTGGGTATGCTGCAACTGAGATATCAAAATCAGCTACGGAGCGGAGTAGTTCAACTAAATCAGCCGCATAGAAAGGTTTTTTAGCATAGCCTTTTGGCTCATCACCGCGTAAAGCCACAATGCGACGAATACCGCTATCCCAATAATCTTTTGCAATTTCTTTTAATTCTTCAGGTGTGGCATCAATACCCGTTAAATGTGGTGCAGCTTCTATACCTGTTTCTGCTTTAATGGCTTTCACGATGCTATGTGTACGATCACGTTCGCCAGAGTTTGCGCCATAAGTGACGGAAACAAATTTAGGATTTAATACTTTTAAGCGATGGATGGAATCCCAAAGCATGCTTTCCATTTTTTCATTTTTAGGCGGAAAGAATTCAAAGGAGACATTAATTTTTTTGTTAGTATCAGCAAGATGTTGATTTAAAGTGTTAATTTCGTTTGCGTAGCTCATAGCATGCCTTCTTACATTTTTTATTAGAATGCGCTTATCATAAGATAAGAACTAATATGCGTCAATTTCAATGATTTCATCAAAATAATGAATGAAATTAATGATTGTTTGTTGTGCGTTGTATTTTAAAAGAAAATCAATTTATTTGCACAAAAAGTTAGCATTTTTTCTAAAAATAGGTATAATACGCCGACCCTGTAAATGCACGGATTCCCACCGTGCATTATTTTATCGAGATCACACTCGAAGGGGTGGAGATTAAGATTAATGGTTGTGTTTCAATTAATATGGAACACTGGGTATCAAACTTATATTTTGGTAATTAATTAATGAAAACTTTTGTAGCAAAACCGGAAACAGTAAAACGTGACTGGTATGTGGTAGATGCGACAGGTAAAACTTTAGGTCGTTTAGCTACTGAATTAGCACACCGTCTTCGTGGTAAACACAAGGCTGAGTACACTCCATACGTAGATACTGGTGATTACATCATCGTTATCAACGCAGACAAAGTGGCAGTAACTGGTCGTAAAGAAACAGATAAACTTTACTACTGGCACACTGGCTATGTAGGTGGTATCAAACAAGCGACTTTCAAAGAAATGATCGCTCGCCGTCCTGAAGCGGTGATTGAAATTGCGGTTAAAGGTATGTTGCCAAAAGGTCCATTAGGCCGTGCAATGTTCCGTAAATTAAAAGTGTATGCAGGTGCAGAACACCAACACGCAGCACAACAACCACAAGTATTAGACATTTAATCACGAGGTTTAGGAAATGGCAGAGAATCAAAACTACGGCACTGGTCGCCGCAAAAGCTCTTCAGCTCGTGTATTTATCAAACCGGGCAGTGGTAAAATCACTATCAACCAACGTGAATTAGACGTATATTTCGGTCGCGAAACAGCTCGTATGATCGTACGTCAACCGTTAGAATTAGTGGAATTAACTGATAAATTAGACCTATACATCACTGTTAAAGGTGGTGGTATTTCTGGTCAAGCGGGTGCAATCCGTCACGGTATCACTCGTGCATTAATGGAATATGATGAGACTTTACGTCCTGCTCTTCGTGCAGCTGGCTTCGTTACTCGTGACGCACGTCGCGTTGAACGTAAAAAAGTTGGTTTACACAAAGCACGTCGTCGTCCACAATACTCCAAACGTTAATTTTTTATTATCGTTTCAAGAAAGCAGAGAGCAATCTCTGCTTTTTTTATGTCTGTAAAAAACAAATTAATTAAAAATTACCGTTCTTTGATTTCTTATCATACGTTTATAATTGTTTGATTTTAAAGTAAAAATAAGAAATTATTAGCAATTTACCTGCCGGTTATGTTAAAATAATCGCCCGTTTTTAGTAGAAGTATATAAGTTAGTTTGGATCTTCGGAGGAATAAATGTCCAATGCATCAAGTAAACGTTCAGTAATGACTCTTTTTTCAAATAAAAATGACATTTACTGCCATCAGGTAAAAATTGTCTTAGCTGAAAAAGGTGTCGCTTACGAAAACGAAGAAGTTGATCTGCAAGCATTATCAGAAGATTTAATGGAATTAAATCCTTACGGTACATTACCAACGTTGGTGGATCGTGATTTAGTATTATTCAGCTCACGCATTATTATGGAATATCTTGATGAGCGTTTTCCACATCCTCCACTTATGCCAGTTTATCCGGTTTCTCGTGCGAAAAGTCGTCTTTTAATGTTACGTATCGAGCAAGATTGGTACCCAACATTAGAGATTGCTGAAAAAGGCACGGAAGTTGAACGTGAAGAAGCGTTAAAACAGTTAAAAGAAGAATTGTTAGCGGTATCGGTTATCTTCCAACAAACCCCTTATTTTATGAGTGAAGAGTTTGGCTTAGTCGATTGCTATATTGCACCATTATTATGGAAATTACGCAATATGGGCGTGGAATTTAGCGGTACAGGAAGCAAAGCAATCAAAGGCTATATGGATCGTGTATTTAGCCGTGATTCATTCTTACAATCTGTAGGAGAAGCTGCTCCTAAAAATTTAATGGATGATAAATAATGGTTCATACACCTTCTCCAAAACGTCCTTATTTACTAAGAGCCTATTATGATTGGCTAGTGGATAACGATTTCACCCCATATTTAGTGGTGGATGCTAATTATTATGGTACCAATGTGCCTGTGGAATACGTGAAAGATGGGCAAATCGTTTTAAATCTTTCTGCTGGGGCGACTGGGAATTTGCAATTAACGAATGATTTTATTCAGTTTAATGCACGTTTCCAAGGTGTGGCTCGTGAGTTATATATTCCGATGGGTGCCGCTTTAGCCATTTATGCACGTGAAAATGGTGATGGCGTGATGTTTGAGCCAGAAGACATTTACGATGAGCTCAATCGTGAGCCGACATCAGAACAGCCATTAAGTTTTGCTGAAGCGGTAGATAAGCCTAAAGCTGAAAAGAAACCACAGAAATCAGTATCTCATTTACGAATTGTGGATTAATAAAAGAAAAACAAAAGTGCGGTTAAAATTAACCGCACTTTTTTGTTTATTGGATTTTGTTAATTGGTGTAATTTTTTTAAATGAAATCAATGCGGATAAAACAATGGCAATGATTAAGGCTATGTAGTTTTGTATTGCAAACAATCTGAAGTCTTCAATATTACTATCATTAAATAAATAAGCAACCAAACTGTAATATAACACACCAATCAGAACGCTAAAGGCAAGATGGCGAAAATTCTTGTGGAATCGTGCAAACATGACGGTAAGACCAGTGAATAACATCGGCAATGCAGCAATAAACATCATTAAAAGCATTAATGCTACGATGCTAGCTAGATCTGTCACTTGCGTTAATAATATGGATGTGATTGCAAAAATAATAGTGCCAAGCAAAGTAAATACAAGAGGAATTAACCAACGGTAAGAGGCAAAGCCTTTTTTCTCTATGACTTGGTTAGTTAGATTTACTCCCGTTGAAACAGCCTTAGGCAGTAGTTTATGCATGATTTGGGATTCTAAGAGAATTCCCGCTTTATTTGGAAAAGCAATTAGACCAAAAATTGCAGCTAATACACCGTGGAAAAGGCAGAGGTAAAGGTAAGCATCGTTAACATCGTTTGCTATGATATAAAAAGAAATTCCAGCGGTGAGTGTTCCGATAAAGGTGGCACTAAGAATGCCTTTAACGCTTCTCCTAAATTGACATAATCCGAGAATAAATCCGGTGGATATTCCCCAAATCAGCATAAAGTAAATTAAAAAAAATAGTATAGGCAAATAAAACTGCATTACTTAAGACGCCTACCCCTGTAGGGAGAGAGAAGTTTGAGAAGAAGGATTGAGCTACTAATCTAGCATAAAGTGCAGTAAAAGCTAGAAAGTAAAGAAAAATACGCCAGAAAGCGAATTGTTTCCTCAGAAAAGGCACTAGAAAAGACATTTTTGGGTTCCTTAAGTTGTAATATAAAAATTTTTATTAATTATTTTGTTGCTGCTTTCATATTGCGAACAAATTCGGCGAGCTCAGATAAGCATTGAGCCTGATTATCTAAGTTTCGCTCAATAATTTTTACAGTTGCAGAGCCTGAAATTGCGCCTGTTGCACCAAGTTGAAGAGCCTCTTTTACTTGAGCAGGTTGAGCAATACCAAAACCTTGTAGAATTGGTGGAGCCTTGTGGGCTTTAAGTTGTTCTACAAGTGTATCTAAGTTTGCGGCATGAGCTTGATTCTCTGCACTTGTTACACCTGCACGAGAAACTAAATAGGTATAGCCTTCGCTGTTTTCAGCAACGCCTTGTACCGTTTTAGCATTAGCATTTGGTGGGCAAATAAAGACAGGTTGAATGCCATGCTTTTTAGCGGCTTGAATATAGTCTTCTTTTGCCAATAGTGGAATATCTGCCACTAAAACCGCATCTACACCGACTTCTGCACAACGTTGATAGAAATTATCTAATCCTTTCGCAAAAATTAAATTCGCACAAAGGAGTAAGCTAATCGGAATTTCTGGATATTTGGACCGCACTTTAGCGAGTAACTTAAAGCTATCTTCAGTGCTATGCCCCGCATTAAGCGCACGGTTATTAGCTGCCTGGATAACGGGACCGTCTAATAGTGGATCAGAAAATGGAAAACCTAATTCCAACGCATCTGCGCCATTTTCGACTAACGTGCAAATAATCTCAAAAGAGCGATCAAATGTTGGATCGCATAATGTGACGAAAGGTACAAAAGCCCCTTCTTTTTTCGCTGCAAGTTCTGCAAATTTAGTTTCAAAACGGCTCATTATTGCATTCCTTTTTCTTTTAAAACTTTATCAACGGTGAAAATATCTTTATCACCACGACCAGAGAGATTCACCACTAAAATTTGTTCTTTATTCGGTTCTTGATGAATCATTTTTAATGCGTGTGCTAATGCATGTGAACTTTCCAATGCAGGAATAATCCCTTCATGTTTTGCTAATTCTTGGAAAGCGTTTAATGCTTCATCATCTGTAATACTTGGGTATTCTGCACGACCAATACTTTGCAAGTAAGCATGTTGAGGTCCTACAGAAGGGAAGTCTAATCCAGCAGAAATAGAGTAGGATTCTTCTACTTGGCCATCTTCAGTTTGCATTAAAGGTGATTTCATACCGAAATAAATACCCACTTTTGCATGGCCTAATGGCGCACCATGTTCACCACTTTCAATGCCGTGACCTGCAGGTTCTATACCAATTAAACGTACACCTTTTTCATCAATAAAATCGGCAAACATACCAATCGCATTCGAACCACCACCGACTGCAGCAATAACAGCATCCGGTAGGCGACTTTCTTTTTCTAAGATTTGACGTTTGGTTTCTTCACCAATCATTTTTTGGAATTCACGCACAATGGTTGGGAATGGATGAGGGCCTGCCGCTGTACCCAATAAATAATGGGTATTTTCATAATTAGCTGACCAATCACGCATCGCTTCACAACACGCATCTTTTAATGAGCAAGAACCTTTTTGTACAGGAATTACTTCTGCCCCCATTAAACACATGCGGAATACGTTTGGGGATTGACGTTCTACGTCTTTTGCGCCCATATAAACACGGCAAGGCATATCTAGCATTGCACAAGCAAGGGCGGTCGCAACACCATGTTGGCCCGCACCGGTTTCGGCGATAATGCGTGTTTTACCCATGCGTTTTGCTAATAAAATTTGACCTAACACTTGGTTGGTTTTATGGGCACCACCGTGAAGTAAATCTTCACGTTTTAAATAAATTTTTGCTTTTGTACCTTTGGTTAAATTACGGCAAAGGGTAAGTGCGGTTGGTCTGCCCGCATAATTTTTAAGTAAATCTTGAAATTCACGTTGGAATTCAGGATCGTCTTTTGCTTCAACAAAGGCTTTTTCTAGCTGTTGTAGTACCGGTACGAGAATTTCCGGTACATACATTCCGCCAAATTCACCGAAATAAGGATTTAAAAGGGTTTCTGACATAATATTTCCTTGTTATTTTTGAATTCTTGCGACATTAAGTGGTGCAAAGGTTTGTGCAGTAGGCATCACTTCAATGCGATTAATATTGACATGTTCAGGTTGTTGATTGAGCCATAGAACAATATTAGCAATATCTTGTGGACTGACATATTCCACATTTTCATAGAGTTTTTCTGCTCGGGCATCATCACCTTTAAAGCGAACATTAGAAAATTCAGTTCCACCACAAAGACCTGGCTCAACATTGGTCACGCGAATTTGTGTGCCTGCAAGATCGGCTCGAAGATTTAAACTAAATTGTTTGATAAAAGCTTTAGTACCACCGTATATATTGCCACCTGGATAAGGATAAGTGCCCGCAATTGAGCCTAAATTAATAATATGGCCTGAATTGCGTTCTACCATTTGTGGTAACACAAGACGAGTGATGGTGACTAGACCTTTAATATTGGTATCAATCATTTGCATCCAATCGTCTAAACTCGCTTTATCAGCACTTTCTAAGCCTAATGCTAATCCTGCATTATTCACCAATAAATCAATGGATTGCCAACTAGCGGGAAGAGAATGGAACGCATCTTCTGTTGCTTGGCGATCTGAAATATCAAAGGCAAGAAAGTGGAAGTTTTCACCTAATTCTTGCTGTAATTGTTCTAAACGAGCTACGCGCCGCCCTGTGCCAATTACACGATAGCCATTTTCAATGAGTGTGCGACAAATTGCCGCACCAAATCCGGCAGTTGCGCCAGTTACTAACGCTGTTCTTTGCATAATGCTTCCCCTTAGCAATCAGATTAATTTGATAAAATCGTCTTAAAAACTGACCGCACTTTTTCACTATCTTTCACGCCAGCGGCAGTTTCTACACCAGAATTGAGATCAACCCCTAGGCAACCTTGCTTAATGGCTTGTTCAATATTGTCAGGTGAAATGCCACCAGCCAAAATAATTTTGTGTTTCAAGTTTTCAGGAATGAGTGACCAATTAAAGGTTTTTCCTGTGCCACCTTGTTGATTAGCAGATTGGCTATCGAAAATATAGCGAGCAATATTTAAATCATCAGTATAATCAACCGCACTTTGTGTTTCAGTATTCACCGAAATAGCTTTCCAAATTTGAGTTTCCTCTGGTAGTTGATGGCGAAGTGCCGTAATAAATTCAGCGGTTTCTGAACCGTGTAGCTGAACGGCATAAAGTTGCAATTGTTTAGCGATTTTTACAATAAAATCAATTTCTTGATTCTGGAATACGCCCACAAAACGAAGTGGTGATGCTGTCACTAATTCTTGGGCTTGACGTAGGCT
The DNA here is from genome assembly GCA_902481695.1 of uncultured Haemophilus sp. Lineage (GTDB taxonomy): Bacteria > Pseudomonadota > Gammaproteobacteria > Enterobacterales > Pasteurellaceae > Haemophilus_D. Next base: position 14,825 of record CABSXY010000001.1, read on the forward strand.
CACACAGCGTTTTGAATGTTCGGCGAAAATTAAGCCGCCGTATAATGCTCCGTTTGCGTAAACCTCTTTGACATCTTGCGTGCGAGTTAAACCGCATACTTTATTTTCTCCAAAAATCACTTTACGCACAGCATTATTTAAATCGGCGCTGCCCATTAGGCTACTGCCGATTAAAAAGCCATGTGCCACTTTTTGCAAATCACGGATTTGGGTGTGATTATAAATCCCTGATTCGCTGATAATACGTGCATCAGCAGGAATGCGATCGGCATATTTTTGTGTAAGTTCTACTACGCGGTTTAAATCAACGGTGAGATCGTGAAGATTACGATTATTGACGCCGATAATTTTTGCACCTAATGCAAGGGCACGCTCAAACTCTTCTTCGTTGCTGGTTTCCGTCAATACGCCCATGCCAAGAGAATGCGCAAGCTCAGCCAGTACGCGATAGGTTTCATCATTCACCACTGAAAGCATCAATAAAATAGCATCAGCTTGATAGTGGCGCGCGAGATAAACCTGATATTCGCTGATCATAAAATCTTTGCACAATACAGGTTGTGAGACAACGTCACGTACTTGCGGCAAATAGTCAAATTTACCTTGGAAGTATTTCTCATCTGTTAGCACAGAAACAGCTGATGCATAATGTTTATACACATTGGCGATTTCATCTAAATTAAATTCATCACGAATTAATCCTTTAGAAGGGGACGCTTTCTTACATTCCAAAATATAAGCGGGCTTTTGATGGGTGCCTTTAGCCAACGCATCATAAAAAGAGCGGTCAGATTTTTGAATGTTTTCTTTAAATTGTGAAAGCGGAAATTCAGCTTCCTTTGCTTTAACCCATTGTGCTTTGTCTAAGACGATTTTTTGTAGCACCGTAGCAGAGTCAATCGGTTTAGTGAAATCTTGCGTGATCATAATCTTTCTTCTTATTGTGGCTTATCAAATCAGCCTTTATCTTAATATTTTGTTAAGTGTTGTAATGTATCAAACGCTTTGCCTGATGCAAGATGAGCCAACACATGTTGAACATTTTGTTTTAAGTCATCATGACCAAATAATTTCAGCAATAATGCCACATTTGCCGCTACCGCATTAGCATGTTCAGCTTTGCCTTTACCTTGTAAAAGTGCGGTCAGATATTGGGCATTTTCTTGCGGTTCGCCACCACGTAAACTTTCTAAAGATTGTGTTTTTAAACCAAAATCTTCAGGTGTTAAGGTGAAGTAGTCAATTTTACCGTTTTTAATTTCTGCCACTTGGGTTTCGCCGTGTACGGCAACTTCATCAAGACCAGCACCATGAACGACAAAAGTATGTTGATGACCTAATGCGACAGCGGTTTCAGCATAGGTTTTCACTAATTCAGGTGCATACACACCAAGCAAATGATAAGTTGGGCGAGCAGGATTAATTAATGGACCTAAAATATTAAAAAGCGTACGTGTTTTTAATGCAGCACGAACAGGGGCGACATGTTTAAACCCACTGTGATATTGTTGAGCAAATAAGAAACATACGCCAATATCATCAAGCGCTTGACGAGCTTGTTCTGGAGTGACGTTGACATTCACACCGAGTGCGGTTAATACATCACTGGCACCTGATTTGCTTGATACGCTACGGTTACCGTGTTTGGCTACTTTTGCACCCATAGAGGCTGCAACAATGGCGCTAGCAGTAGAAATATTAATCGTGTTTTGACCATCACCGCCAGTACCCACAATATCCGCAAAAGGGTAGTCAGGACGAGGGAATGATTTGGCATTTTTTAAGGATGCCGATACCGCACCACTTAATTCATCGATAGTGGCGCCACGTACTTTTAACGCAATCAGCATGGCAGCGATTTGTTCGTTATTCAGTTCGCCTTGCATAATAGCATTAAAAATGACCGCACTTTCTTCTCTGTTAAGTGTTTTTCCGTTGTAAAGTTGTTCTAATAATTGAGCCGTTTGCATAATCTCGTCCCTTATACGTAAATATCGTAATCTAAATCGCGCGCTTCATCGCCAGTCATGCCACGGAAGCCCCAGCAGTGCGCAGGTTGTTCTTTAATCGTAATTTCAACGTTGTGAGATTTAATACCAATTTTGTATTCGAGTTCGCTGAAGAGCATTTTGATTAAACGTTTTTTTGTACCTTCCATACGACCTTGCATGAGGTTAATCTCAATAACAGTATAATCATCATTACGATCGATAGGATAAAGGAAATCTTCTTTATCTAAACATAAAAAACGAATTGCATGTTTTCCGCGAGGAATGTCTAAACCAAGGTTTAAACAGTTATAAATTACTTCAGCAATATCTTGACGACGAGGTGCAAGCACTTCTTTTAATCCATATACGGTAATCATTTTTCTTCCTTAATCTCTGTTTAATAACCATTCCACAGATTGTTGTAATAATTTCGAACCTTGCACAGTAAGGATGCTTTCTGGATGGAATTGGAAAGCACAAATTGGCAAGATTTTATGACGAATCGCCATCACGATACCATTGTAATCGGCATTGACAATAAATTCGTCAGGCAGATTTTTACCCATTAAAGAGTGATAACGTGCCACAGGCATTGGGTTGGCGATATCTTTAAACATGGCTTGGTTATCGTGTTGAATGCGCGATACTTTACCATGTAATACTTCGCCTGCATGTACAACCTCTCCACCAAAGGCTTGAATAAGTGCTTGATGACCCAAGCAAATCCCGATAATTGGCACATCATTTTTTAAACGTTCAATGAGCGGGAGTAAGATGCCTGCTTCTGCCGGAGTACCAGGCCCTGGAGAGAGCGCAAGAATCGTATCGGGTGTATTTAATGCTTCTTGCACCACTTGTTCTAAATTGGTGTCATTACGATAAATTTTTACGTTATGCCCAAGCACACGAAATTGATCCACTAAGTTATAAGTGAATGAATCGAAATTATCTAAAAAGAGAATATTAGCCATAATTTATCGTCCTTATTTTGCTTGGGTATTGATTTGTTTGATAGCTTTAAGCACTGCAGCCGCTTTATGGCGAGTTTCATCCGCTTCCATTTGTGGATCAGAATCCAATACTTCGCCACAGCCGGCTTGAATATGGGCAATGCCGTTTTGTACAAAAGCAGAACGAATCACGATACAGGTATCAAAACGACCATCAGACGTGAGATAGCCGACCGCACCGCCGTAGCTGTGACGTTTTTGCTGTTCAAATTGATAAATTAACTGCATCGCTTTAATTTTAGGCGCACCAGTTAACGTCCCCATATTCATACAAGCTTGATAAGCGTGTAAGGCATCAAGTTCAGGACGAAGTTTACCCACTACGCGAGAAACCAAATGCATGATGTGCGAATAGCGATCTACTTGCATTAATTCGGCTACTTTACGTGTACCGCTTTGGCACACGCGAGCAATGTCATTACGCGCTAAATCTACCAACATTAAATGTTCGGCTTGTTCTTTATGATCAAGACGTAATTCTAATTCCAAACGTGCATCCAATTCTGGGTCAATGTTACCATGCGCATCAAAACCGCGCGGGCGAGACCCCGCAATTGGGTAGATTTCTAATTGGCGATTGTCAGGCGCATATTTCAACGCACTTTCTGGTGAAGCGCCGAATAAAATGAAATCCTCATCGTTCATGTAGAACATATAAGGGCTTGGATTGTTAAGTTTTAATTGTGCGTAGCTCGCAAGAGTATTCGGGCAAGCTAATGAAAAACGGCGGGATGGCACGATTTGGAACACATCACCAATATTAATATGATGTTTTAATGCTTTTACAATGCTGATAAATTCAGGATCTTCAAAGTTGGTGCTGACCTCATCACTTGCTGCTTTAATGGAAAGTACGCCATCAATATTTTTTAATTTTTGAGCAATAGAAAGTGCCGTTTTCGCGACTTCCACTTGTTCTTCTTGGCTAAAGCAAAAGCTTTTTAATGTGGCTTGTTGGCTTTGGTGATCGATGGTGATTAAGTTTTCTGCGAGATAGAAACTGTAATCCGGGCAGTTAATGCCATCATCTTTTAATTCAACACCTTGCATTGGAATGAAATTTGCCACCAAATCATAAGCAAATAAACCACCTAAAAAGACTGGCGTGCTGCTATGTTGATAATGGTTAGAAATGACACGAAGTCCATCAAAAATGGTTGCAGCTTGTAATTTGCTGTCTTCATCTAATTGATTGTCGAGTGGCGCGAATTGTACAGAAAATTCATTCTCAAAATTGACCGCACTTACGGTACTAAGTTGGCTTAATACAGGATGAATTTCGTTTAACACTTGTTTGCCGTTCGCATTCAGTGCTCTAAAGGTCACCTGATTGCCTAAACAAGTAATTTTAACGGCAGCATTAATCAAAATAAGGCTCTGTAAGCTATTTTTACTACCAATTTCGGCAGAGTCGAGGAGAAGAGAATTTGAGTTCTGTTTGCAAAGCGTATTAAAAATTGCGGTAGTGTCGGCATGATAGGGAACCGGTTGAGAGGTCACCGCAATAAAAGGGGTATTTTTCATAATCAATCCTGTATTTTGAACTTTTGCACTATTAAACTAGTACATAATGCATAAGTCAAGAAAATAATCAAAAAATTGGCGTAATTTTACAATATTTTTTTAATTTTTAACCAATAAGATTAGAAATAGAGATTTTCAATCAGAAAAAAAGCCATTTCGAGGCATATCTCAAAATGGCTTAATAGAAGAAGGATATTCAGTGATTAGAGAGAAGCAACGATCTCATCAATTTTATTTCTTGCTGAACGTTGTGCTTTTTCAATTGCCTCTGCACCTAATCCGATACCTTTTGCATAAGCAAACTGAACATCGGTAATGCCAACAAAACCTAAAATAGCTTTTAAGTAATTCGTCACATTGTTGTTTTCATCATACATGCCACCAAAAGTTGCTAATACAATCGCTTTTTTACCTTGAAGTAAACCTTCAGGGCCATTTGCGGTGTATTGGAAAGTCACACGAGGGCGAGCGATAAAATCAAAATAAGATTTAAGTTGTGTTGGGATGCCTAAGTTATACATTGGCGCCCCAATGACGATGACATCCGCAGCCTTTAATTCCGCCACTAATTCATCTGATAGTGCTAAAAGTGCATTTTCTTCTGCTGTTTTAGGCTCGCCACGTACCGCTGTTGCCGCCGTTGCATCAAAATAGGGAAGGGGTTGCGCCGCTAAATCACGTACTACAATGTTGTGGTCTTTTAATTTTTCAATGGTGTAATCGGCTAATTTATTGCTTTGAGAGTTATCTGCAAGGATGCTTGATTTTAATACTAATACGTTCATAGAGTTTCCTTTAATTTGTGTTTGTCAAAAGTTCGGTCATTTTATCGGAAATTTTGAATAGATAAAGTCGCTATAAGGAAAATCATTGTTTACTAATTGGAAAGAATTCAGCGAGATATTAACAAGTGTGGTGGAAAGTGCTAAAATTCTCCGCCGCACTTGGTTTGCTCGATAGTGGGAGTGAATGAAAGTGCGGTTTGTTTTTAATCATTATTTGCATGTTGCCTTTCGTATGGGCGACCACTGTATAAGGAAAAATTATGCCTATTATTACTTTACCGGACGGTTCTAAACGTGAATTTGATCGTCCAGTTTCTGTGTTAGAAGTGGCTCAAGATATCGGAGCCGGTCTTGCCAAAGCAACCATCGCTGGCCGTGTAAACGGTGAACGTCGTGATGCGTGTGACATCATCAATGAAGATGCCAACCTTGAAATTATTACAGCAAAAGATGAAGACGGTTTAGAAATTATTCGTCACTCTTGCGCACACTTGCTAGGTCACGCAATCAAACAATTATTCCCAGATGTCAAAATGGCAATCGGTCCAACGATTGAAAATGGCTTCTATTATGACGTGGATTTAGACCGTTCTTTAACGCAAGAAGACATTGATGCTATCGAAAAACGTATGCTTGAATTGGCGAAAACCAATTATGACGTGATCAAAACTCCGGTAAGCTGGCAAGAAGCAAGAGATACTTTTGAAAAACGCGGCGAGCCATACAAAATGGCTATTTTAGATGAAAACATCGAACGTACCGCAACGCCTGCGCTTTATCATCACGAAGAATACATTGATATGTGTCGTGGGCCACATGTGCCAAATATGCGTTTCTGCCACAATTTCAAATTAATGAAGGTTGCAGGTGCGTACTGGCGTGGTGATAGCAAAAATAAAATGTTACAACGTATCTACGGTACGGCTTGGGCTGATAAAAAACAATTAGCGGAATACTTAACTCGCTTAGAAGAAGCGGCAAAACGTGACCACCGTAAAATCGGTAAAGCGTTAGATTTATATCATATGCAAGAAGAAGCACCGGGTATGGTGTTCTGGCATAACGATGGTTGGACAATTTTCCGTGAATTGGAAACCTTCGTACGTACTAAATTAAAAGAATACGATTATCAAGAAGTGAAAGGTCCGTTCATGATGGACCGTGTGTTATGGGAAAAAACAGGTCACTGGCAAAACTACGGCGATTTGATGTTTACTACACAATCAGAAAACCGTGAATATGCGATTAAACCAATGAACTGCCCGGGACACGTTCAAATCTTTAACCAAGGTTTAAAATCTTACCGTGATTTACCAATCCGTATGGCGGAATTTGGTTCTTGTCACCGTAATGAACCATCGGGTTCTTTACACGGTTTAATGCGTGTCCGTGGTTTCACTCAAGATGATGCACACATTTTCTGTACTGAAGATCAAATTGAAAGTGAAGTAACCAGCTGTATCAAAATGGTTTACGACATTTACAGCACGTTCGGTTTCCAAAATATTCAGGTGAAATTATCTACTCGTCCTGAAAAACGTATTGGTGCAGATGATATGTGGGATCGTGCAGAAGCAGGTCTTGCGGCAGCATTAGCACATAACGGTCTTGAATATGAAATTCAAGAGGGTGAAGGTGCATTCTATGGTCCGAAAATTGAGTTTGCATTACGTGACTGCTTAGATCGTGAATGGCAATGCGGTACTATCCAATTAGACTTCGCATTACCAGGCCGTCTAAATGCGTCTTATGTGGCAGAAGACAATGATCGTCGTACACCGGTTATGATTCACCGTGCGATTTTAGGTTCAATTGAACGTTTCATCGGTATTATCACCGAAGAATATGCGGGTTTCTTCCCAGCATGGTTAGCGCCAGTTCAAGCGATTGTGATGAACATTACAGATAGCCAAGCAGACTATGTTCAAAAAGTGGTGAAACAACTTTCTGATGCGGGATTACGCGTTAAAGCTGATTTACGTAATGAAAAAGTTGGCTTCAAGATCCGCGAACATACCTTACGTCGCGTGCCTTATATGCTCGTTTGCGGTGATAAAGAAATCGCAGAAGGCAAAGTGGCCGTACGTACCCGTAAAGGTGCAGATTTAGGTACTTTCACCATTGAAGAATTTGCTGAAATCTTAAAATCCCAAGTAAGACACCGTGAGTTGAAATTGTTGGGTGAAGAGTAGTTAATCTATAAAATCGGTACACTAAAAAGTGTGCCGATTTTTTTATATTTTATAAAATTGCGAGTAGTAATTTTTATCATAGGATTGGTAATTAGAAATGACAGTAATTTCCATAGATGATATTCGAAAAATTGATGATCAATTAATTTCTCAAAATGTTTTAATTCATCAGAGACCTTTCCAGACCACATTAGAGTGGATGCGTTTAAATAAGATTCAAGGAGATATATCCAGTTTCTATAAAACAGTGGAAGATATATATCAGAAACTTTATCCTCGACAAAAATTTAGTATTCCTAATTTGTTAATTGGTGGTATTGCTTTTAGAGATCAAATATATATAACTAGAATACCGGTTATCTATGGAATGGCAGGGATTAACTTATTTGATTTTGTTGATATTGATCCTTCTGAGTTAGCATTAATGCATAATGTCTATTTTGAACAATATAAAAAAGCAGTATATTCCATTTGCGATTTATATGATATAGCCTTTGGCATAGATGATATTCTTAAAGAAAAAGAATCTAATGAAATCCTGGTGTATTGGTTAGAAATGATTTTGTCTTCAACTATGTCTGCAGCATTTGCTTTATCGGAGAATATTAATCTTGCTAATGCAATTCAATCATCACTACTTTCGGTAGAGTTAGCTGCTAAATCTAGTTTAATGTACTTAGGTTGTGGTCATAAATATATAAGATCCTTAGGACATGATAAGGAGTATATTAAAGCAAGTCTAATTTCCTATAAGATAATAAATGAAGATGATGTTTTTTGGGAAATATATGATCCGTTACCTGAATATGTCAAGACAAGATATAATCCACAAAACCTCAGTAAACAAGCATTAGTAGATATTGCAATTAAATCACAGTTTTTAGTATCCGAAATCATTAGAAAAATTAGTAAGAGAAATCTAGCAGAGTCCATACAGTTAGAACGAGAGTTTATTAGACCTTCTTTAAAATAGGCGTGAAAGTGTATTAACAAACTCAAATTCATTTTTCTTCTATATAATAGCCTTATCACAAGGAGGCGAACATGACAGATCAAATTCAACAATTAACACCAGAATTAACTTTAGAACGTATCAATGAAATTCCTGTTTTAACTTTAAATCACTCTGTAGGTTCAGCTCGAATTGCACTACAAGGGGCACAGCTATTAAATTGGCAGCCTAAAGGGGCAGAGCAGGATATTTTTTGGTTAAGTGAGATTGAACCTTTCACACAAGGTGTGGCAATTCGCGGTGGTGTGCCAATTTGTTACCCTTGGTTTGGAGGCGTTAAACAACCTTCACACGGTACAGCGCGTTTACGTTTGTGGCAATTGAGTGATTATGATCTACAAGCGAATGAAGTGCGGTTAGAATTTTCACTGTTTTCTGAATATGGTGTGATTGAAGCCAAAATGAAAATGGAATTTACCGATAAATGCACAATGACTTTAACGCATTTAGGACAAGAACCTGCTCAAGCCGCATTACACAGTTATTTTAATATTGGTGATATTTCACAAATTGAAGTTCAAAATTTACCAAGCCGTTGTTATGACTCATTACAAGGTAAACATACTGATGTTCCTTCAACACGCAGAATAGAACAAGGTGTGGATTGTATTTATACGTTAGAGAAAGATAAAACATTGTTGGTGGATAAAGCATTTAATCGACGTATTCAAATTACCCATCATCATGCAGATTCAATTGTGCTATGGAATCCTTGGGAGAAAACACTAAGTGCGATGCAACCAGAAGGATATAGAACAATGGTATGTATTGAAACCGCAAGATTAGAAAAATTGCTTCAATTTGGAGAGAGTATTTCAGCTGAAATAAGTGCTTTAACCACTGATATTTAAAGGAATAGAAATCCTTGTTGCATAAACGTGGCAAATACTATAAAATTTTGCCCGTTTTTTGCTTGTTTTTATAGCAAATGATTGAAGAAATCTTCTGTTTTAAATGCAGTGGGTTTTATCTTAAATAAATAGAAGGAATAACATTATCAAAACCGTAAAAAAAGCTCCGGCAGCTAACCGCCCGAATCGCATTAACGATGAAATTCGAGTAAAAGAAGTTCGTTTGATTGACCAAGATGGTGAACAAGCGGGGATTGTATCAATTCAACAAGCCTTAGATATGGCAGAACAAGCAGCGCTTGATTTGGTTGAGATCAGTCCGAATGCCGAACCACCGGTTTGTCGTATTATGAACTACGGCAAGTTCCTCTATGAAAAGAGCAAAACCGCAAAAGAACAGAAGAAAAAACAAAAAGTTGTACAAGTGAAGGAAATTAAATTCCGTCCAGGTACAGACGAAGGTGACTACCAAGTTAAATTACGTAGCTTAATCCGTTTCTTAGAAGATGGCGATAAAGCGAAAATTACTGTACGTTTCCGTGGTCGTGAAATGGCTCACCAAGATATCGGTTTAGACGTATTAGAACGTGTTAAAAATGATTTGGCTGACATTTCAGTGGTGGAATCTGCACCAGGTAAATTAGAAGGTCGCCAAGCGGTAATGGTGTTAGCACCTAAGAAAAAATAATTTTTTATTTAGACTTGATCTAGATAATCGAATTTTCACTTCGGTGAGAATACAACTGCACATTGGGCAAACTACGCAGCCTAATTGCTTTTGGAGAAGGGCAATTCAATTTGCCATATTGGAATAATTAGTGCCTACAAGTAATCTTCGGATTCGCCTAATTATGTGTTTAACTTAAAATGCGGAGTTTTTTAACAATGCCTAAAATTAAAACAGTACGTGGTGCTGCTAAGCGTTTCAAAAAAACAGCTTCTGGCGGTTTCAAACGTAAACAATCTCACTTACGTCATATTTTGACTAAAAAGACAACTAAACGTAAACGTCATTTACGTCATAAATCAATGGTTGCGAAAGCAGACCAAGTTTTAGTAGTAGCTTGCTTACCATACGCATAAGCCGTTATTTAAGCAAAACGTACGATTAGTTAAATTAGTTAAAAATATTACATAGGAGATTAAATAATGGCTCGTGTAAAACGTGGTGTTATTGCAAGAGCACGCCATAAGAAAGTTCTTAAGGCTGCTAAAGGTTATTATGGTGCACGTTCACGCGTGTATCGCGTTGCTTTCCAAGCGGTGATCAAAGCTGGTCAATACGCATATCGTGACCGTCGTCAACGTAAACGTCAATTCCGTCAATTATGGATTGCACGTATCAACGCTGCGGCTCGTCAAAATGGTTTATCTTACAGCAAATTCATCAACGGCTTGAAAAAAGCGTCTGTTGAAATCGACCGTAAGATCCTTGCTGATATCGCTGTATTCGACAAAGTAGCGTTCGCTGCATTAGTTGAAAAAGCAAAATCTGCACTTTAATTTTTTAAAGTTTAGATTCAAAAATTAGGACGCTGAAAAGCGTCCTTTTTTATTACCTCCCAAAAAGAAAAAACCGCTACTCAAAACTTGAATAGCGGGGAGGTCTTAATTTATAAGAAACTTCAAAAAGATAACTGCAATATGCAGTGCACTAGCAATGTATCAGACTGTGTGTTTTTGAAATAGTTCGATATTTTTGAAAAAATTTTAAAAAATATCAAAATTAAACCAAAATGAACGAATTTAGCCCTTTATAAAGGCAATAATTTGCTCTTCAATCCCTTTTTCATCTAATTTAATTTCAGCAAGCGCTTCTTGTTGTGTGCCTTGCGGAATAAAAATATCAGGTAAACCTAGTTGTAAAAGTGCGGTTGTTTTTCCATGAGAATTTAGCACTTCTGAAACCGCAGAACCTGCACCACCTTGAATCGCATTTTCTTCCAATGTCACAATGACGTCATGGGTATTCGCCACTTCTAGAATACGAGCCTCATCAATTGGTTTCACAAAGCGCATATCGACAACAGTTGCATTGAGTTTTTCTGCCACAGATAAAGCGGCAGGTAAGAGTGTGCCAAAATTCAGAATCGCGATTTTTTCACCTTGACGAACCATTTTTGAACGACCAATTTCTAATTCAGCAAGTGGGGTTAATTCTACGCCGATTGCATTTCCACGTGGATAACGTACCGCAGCAGGTTTACCACATTTATAACCCGTGTAAAGCATTTGGCGACATTCGTTTTCATCACTTGGTGTCATGATGATCATGTTCGGAATGCAGCGCATAAAACTTAAATCAAACGCACCTTGGTGAGTTTGACCATCAGCACCTACAATACCAGCTCGGTCAATGGCAAAAAGAACTGGTAAGTTTTGAATGGCGACATCGTGAATAAGTTGATCATAAGCACGTTGTAAGAAGGTCGAGTAAATTGCCACAACAGGTTTATAACCACCAATTGCAAGGCCTGCTGCAAAGGTAACAGCATGTTGTTCGGCGATGGCCACATCAAAATATTGTTGCGGGAATCGCTCTGAAAATTCTACCATACCAGAACCTTCACGCATTGCAGGAGTGATGCCCACTAATTTATCGTCTTGTTCTGCCATTTCACATAACCAATCACCAAAGATTTTTGAATAGGTTGGTTTGGCATTTGATTTAGGCAGTTGTCCACTAATTGGATCAAATTTTGGCACACCATGGAAACCAATAGGGTCTTTTTCTGCGGGCTCGTAACCTTTCCCTTTTTTGGTTTTGATGTGTAAGAATTGGGGCCCTTTGAGATCGCGCATATTGCTTAAAGTAGCAATTAATTCATCAATATTATGCCCGTCAATTGGTCCAATATAGTTAAAACCGAGCTCTTCAAAAAGCGTACTTTCTGGAGAGAACATCACACCTTTCATGTGCTCTTCGGTTTTCTTCATAAAGTTTTTAACAGTTGGCACTTTATCTAAAATTTTCTTACTGCCGTCACGAACAGTTGAATATAATGAACCAGAGAAAATACGGGCAAGGTGATTATTTAATGCGCCGACATTTTCAGAAATAGACATTTCATTGTCATTTAAAATGACCAACATATCAGTATGCAAAGAACCTGCATGGTTTAAGGCTTCAAATGCCATCCCCGCAGTGATTGCACCATCACCAATTACACAAACGGTTTTACGGCCTGCATTTTCACGTTCTGCCGCAACAGCAATACCCAGTCCTGCACTGATTGAAGTAGAAGAGTGGCCAACACTTAATACATCAAACTCACTTTCTTCACGCCAAGGGAAAGGATGAATTCCGCCTTTTTGGCGAATGGTGGACATTTGATCACGACGCCCCGTCAAAATTTTGTGTGGATATGCTTGATGGCCCACATCCCAAATTAATTGATCAAAAGGGGTTTTAAAAATGTAGTGTAGCGCAACAGTCAATTCAACGGTACCAAGACCAGATGCCAAATGACCACTGCTTTGACTAACGGATTCCAACAGATAACTCCGTAATTCCTGACAAAGTTGCGGAAGCTGATCTTTATTCAACAGACGCAAATCTTCCGGCGAATTAATTAAGGATAAAAGAGGATAGTTGTTCATATATTCGTTAGTCCTAAAATGTGAAAAAAGTGACCGCACTTTGAGAAATAAAAATAAGTGCTGTCACCATTAACTTTTACGATTGACAATAAATTCAGCTAATGCACGCAATGCAGTGGTATCAAAAGGTAAATTGTCTAATTCATGTAAGGCTGTTTGATAGAGTTCTTGTGCTTTTTGTTTCGCGCCCTCTAATCCTAACAGTTTTGGATAAGTGCTTTTATCTAAGCCTAAATCAGATCCCACCGGTTTACCGATTTCCGCACTGTCTCCTTCAATATCTAAAATGTCATCTTGTACTTGGAAAGCTAAACCAATAGCTTGTGAATAACGTTCTAGTTGTTGCTCTAATTCTTTGTTTTTAAAGTGAGGCGAACAGATAAAACCCAGTTTTAATGCGGCCGTTAGCAAAGCACCAGTTTTATTGCGATGAATAAGCTCTAATTCGGCTAAATTAACTTGTTTGTGCTCTGAAATTAAATCTAAACTTTGCCCTAAACACATGCCTTGTACGCCAGATGCTCGAGCCAATACTTTCACTAATTGCAATTTTTGTTCAGCGGAAAGAGAAGGGGCTTCAGTCAGAATTTCAAAGGCAAAAGCTTGTAATGCATCGCCAGCTAAAATAGCCGTAGCTTCATCAAAAGCGATATGACAAGTTGGTTGACCTCGACGAAGTTCATCATTGTCCATTGCAGGTAAATCATCATGGATTAAAGAATAAGCATGAATAGCTTCAATGGCTGCGGCCGCATAATTTAAAGCAGTCGTTTCTGCACCCAGCATTTTTCCCGTTGCATAGACAAGGAAAGGGCGAACGCGTTTGCCGCCTAGTAATAAGCCATATTTCATGGCATCACGCAAAGGGGCATTATAAGAGTCAATTTCTTCAAATTGATTAGCTAAAAACTGATTAATACGATCTTGAACTTGTTTGAGTTCAGTGCCGAATTGATAACTCATGGATTACTCGTCCCCTTGATAATCACTTAATGGGGCGGTTTCGCTTTTTTGTAACAAAATTTGAATACGTTGTTCTGCTTGTTGTAAGCGTTCTTGACCAAGTTGAGCCAATTTAATGCCATTTTCAAATTCTTTCAGCGCATCTTCTAATGGTAATTCACCGCTTTCAAGTTTTGTCACAATGGTTTCTAATTGTGCAAGTGTTGTTTCAAAATCAGGTTCAGCATTTGCTGGTTTACGCGCCATTAAATTATCCTTTTCAGATGAATAAATTGCTCCGTATTGTACTTGATTTTTATAGGGATGTTAAAAACTTATTTCAAAGTGCGGTCAGTTTTTCGTGAGAATTTGCACTTTGTGGGATCTGGAATTTAGCGTACAATACGGCCATTTTTTATTATTCACTGATTATTATGAAATTTATCGTTAAACTTTTTCCTGAAATTATGATTAAAAGCGAAACTGTGCGTAAGCGTTTCGCAAAAATTTTGACCTCTAATATCCGCAATATTTTACAGAAATATGATGAAGAAACGGCGGTTGTTCGTCATTGGGATTACATCGAAGTGCGCTCAAAAAATGAAGCCAATCGTGAAGAGTTGATTGCGCTTTTACAACGTATTCCGGGGATTCATCATTTTTTAGAAGTGGAAGAAAAGCCGTTTACTGATTTACATCATATCTTTGAATTGACCTTAGCGGATGTCGCTGCTCAACTAGAAAACAAAACCTTTTGTGTACGTGTAAAACGTAAAGGTAAGCATGATTTCAGCTCCATTGAAGCAGAACGTTATATCGGTGGTGGTTTAAATCAGCATATTGAAAGTGCAAAAGTACGCTTAAAAAATCCTGATGTGACGGTGCGTATTGATATTGAAGATGACAAAATGATGCTGGTGAGAGCTCGCCATGTTGGATTAGGCGGTTATCCAATTGGTACGCAAGAAGATGTGCTTTCATTGATTTCAGGTGGCTTTGACTCAGGCGTATCCAGTTATATGCTTATTCGTCGAGGTTCTCGTGTGCATTATTGTTTCTTCAATTTAGGTGGTGCAGCCCATGAAATTGGCGTGAAACAAATGGCTTACCATATTTGGAACCGTTATAGCTCATCCCATAAAGTCCGCTTTATTGCCATTCCTTTTGAAGGCGTAGTGGGCGAGATTTTAGAGAAAGTCGATAACGGTCAAATGGGCGTCGTGTTAAAACGAATGATGGTACGTGCTTCAAGTAAAGTTGCACAACGTTTTGATATTCAAGCTATCGTTACCGGTGAGGCACTCGGGCAAGTTTCGAGCCAAACGTTAACCAATTTACGCTTAATTGATGAAGCTGCAGATGCGTTAGTATTACGTCCACTTATTACCCATGATAAAGAGCAAATTATCGCGATGGCGAAAGAGATCGGTACCGATGATATTGCCAAATCAATGCCGGAATTCTGTGGGGTGATTTCTAAAAATCCAACGATTAAAGCGGTACGTAAAAAAATTCTTGAAGAAGAAAATCACTTTGATTTTGGCGTGTTGGAAAGTGCGGTTGAAAATGCACAATATTTAGATATTCGTCAAATTGCAGAAGAAACTGAGAAAGAAGTGGTGGAAGTAGATACCATTTCAGTGCTTGGTGAAAACGATATTATTTTAGATATTCGTAGCCCTGAAGAGACAGATGAAAATCCATTTGAATCAGATGAGCATCAAGTGATGCAGTTGCCGTTTTATAAATTATCTTCACAATTCGGCTCATTAGATCAAAGTAAAAACTATGTGCTTTATTGTGAGCGAGGCGTGATGAGTAAACTGCAAGCGCTTTATTTAAAAGAAAATGGTTTTGCAAATGTGAGAGTTTTCGGGAAAAAATAAGCTAAAAAATGACCGCACTTTTAACGTGCGGTTTTTTTATTCGTAATCTAATTCACCAATTAATTCATCAATAGCTTTGGCAAGTAACGTGCGGTCATGACGATAGCTGATATCATCTGCATTCAAGCGTTTAGCCAAGATTTTTACGGAAGAAATGGCAGACAAATCGACCGCACTTTGTTCACGATAAGGGGTTATAGCACCATCAATAACGGATTCGCCGACGATTTCATTAATTTTCTGAATACGATCAGCCAGTGAAAGTTGAGAGGCAGCGCCAATTTCTACCCCTAAATTATCAATAAAAATCACTTTCGCTTTGCTATCACGCAGGGCAGTAGCTAATTCAGGTAGCAATAGCGGGGGCATAATACTCGTCATGAAACTTCCTGGCCCAAGTAAAATGACTTCCGCTTGCTCCAATGCTTGAATGGCTTCTTGTGCGGCTTTAACCATAGGCACTAAGAAAAGTGATTGGGGTAATTCTGTTAAATTATCAATGCTCACTTCACCTACAATACTGGAGCCTGAACCTAAACTCGCGGCAAGATGAACAGGTTCTTCTGACATAGGAATAATGTGAGATTTTACTTTGAGTAATTCACGAATCAAGTTAATGGCTTCAATAGGGCGAATATGCATATCTTCTAAAGCTTTAAGCATTAAATTGCCTAAATTATGCCCAGAAAGCTCACCTTCGCCAGTAAAGCGGTACTCAAATAATGCAGAGGCCGTGCTCGGTTCAATAATGATTTGATTTAAGCAATTACGCAGATCTCCCCATGCAATACCGCCTTGTTCTTGACGAATGCGACCCGTTGAACCGCCGTTATCTGTGGTGGTGACAATACCGGTTAAACGCTCTTTCATAAAACTAAGCGCCGATAATACACGCCCTAATCCATGACCACCACCAATGGCAACAATATGTTTGATTTCGTCTAAATGTTCATGACGGCTGTGACGAGATAAATCAGACATTTTTCTTCCTTTTTTACCTATAAATTATTATAAAAAATAATGTTATATATTTTCCTATATAAGTTAATTCTGTTATTTTTATCAATATAGTCGGGTTATTCTACCAAATTATTGCTATTAACCGCTTGCTTTTATTACAATATCAGCACAATTTATTTTTAACGCATAACTCCGAGCTTGTTTAGCCTAAGTTTCACAGGAAATACGGCGACAAGCCAATAACGCGGTACGTTATTCAGGGATACGCTGGAAACGGTTTATCCTCTCCATATTTAGAAAGGTGTAAAATGCAATCCATTCCTATCAAGAACGTAGGAGAGTCTCGCTTAGTCGATCCTTTCCAACGCCAATATTACTATCTACGACTGTCGATTACCGATCAGTGTAATTTTCGTTGTACCTATTGTTTGCCTGATGGTTATCAACCTGAAGCTAATAAGCCAAGTTTCTTAACCTTAAAAGAAATTACCCATCTTGCCCAAGCGTTTGCTGAAATGGGCACAGAGAAAATCCGTTTAACGGGTGGCGAACCCACTTTACGCAAAGATTTTATTTCTATTGCTGAAAGCATTGCTAATATTGATGGAATCCGTCAATTAGCTGTTACGACAAATGGCTATCGCATGGCAAAAGATGTGGCTGCTTGGAAGAAAGCAGGAATTACATCTATTAACGTCAGTGTTGATAGCTTAGATCCGAAAATGTTCCATCAAATTACAGGTATCAATAAATTTGATGACGTGATGCGTGGTATCGATCGTGCATTTGAAGTGGGCTACAACAAAGTTAAAGTCAATTCAGTTTTGATGAAAAATTTGAATGACAAAGAGTTTGAGCAATTCCTTGTGTGGGTGAAAGATCGCCCAATTCAAATGCGTTTTATCGAACTCATGCAAACAGGCGAAATGGATAGTTTCTTTGATAAATTCCATCTTTCAGGACAAGTATTAGCGGATAAATTGCTGCAAAACGGTTGGCAATTACAACACAAATCCCATACTGATGGTCCAGCTAAAGTCTTCACGCATCCTGATTATGCAGGCGAAATTGGCTTAATTATGCCTTATGAGAAGAATTTCTGCGCAAGCTGTAATCGTCTCAGAGTATCAGCGAAGGGCAAACTTCATCTCTGTTTATTCGGCGAAGAAGGCATTGAATTACGTGATTTATTGCAATCCCATGAACAGCAAGATATTTTGCAAGCACGTATTTTTTCTGCACTGCAAGGCAAACGTGAACATCATTATTTGCATATCGGTGATAGTGGCGTAAGAAATCATTTAGCCTCTATCGGTGGCTAAAAGAAAATAGGTGAATTTTACTGTTCACTTATTTTGCTTTCGTCACACATGTAAAACATTCAATATTTTAACCGCACTTTATTTTATTATGACTACATTTACGCATATCAATTCTCAAGGCGAAGCCAATATGGTGGATGTTTCTGCAAAGGCAGAGACTGTTCGTGAAGCTCGTGCTGAAGCCATTGTAACTATGTCAAAAGAAACGCTTTCCATGATCGTGGAAGGCAAACATCACAAAGGTGATGTATTTGCTACAGCACGTATTGCAGGTATTCAAGCGGCAAAACGCACCTGGGAACTTATTCCGCTTTGCCATCCCTTATTACTTTCTAAAGTGGAAGTGAATTTAGAACCGTTACTTGAAACGAATCAAGTTCGTATTCAATCTCTTTGCAAATTAACCGGAAAAACCGGCGTAGAAATGGAAGCATTAACCGCTGCAAGTGTGGCAGCTCTAACTATTTACGATATGTGTAAAGCCGTACAAAAAGACATGGTTATTGAGTGCGTTCGCCTGTTAGAAAAGCGTGGTGGAAAATCTGGTCATTTTATTGCGGAGGAAAAATAAGATGTTAAATGTTTTATTTTTTGCTCAAACTCGTGAATTAATTGGGGAAGATTCTATTCAGCTTGAAGGCGATTTTTCGACAGCAGAAGCGGTGCGTGAACATCTTGCTCAAAAAGGTGATAGATGGGCGTTAGCGTTAGAAAAAGGGAAGCTTTTAGTCGCTATCAATCAAACCTTGATGCCACTAGAAAGTGCGGTCAAAAATGGGGATGAAATTGCATTTTTCCCACCGGTAACGGGGGGCTAAATGACGGATATTCAAATTTCAGTACAAGAACAACCTTTTGATCAAAATGCCGTTTACCAATGGCTTTCTGAGCAACATTCAGTTGGCGCAACGGTTATTTTTGTGGGTAAAGTACGCGATCTTAATTTAGGCGATGAGGTATCCAGCTTATACTTAGAACATTATCCCGCAATGACAGAAAAAGCCTTACGTGAAATTGTAGAACAGGCGAAAGCCCGTTGGGATATCCAACGAGTGTCGGTGATTCATCGTGTGGGACTTTTACATACTGGCGATGAAATTGTTTTAGTCGGCATCAGTTCTGCTCACCGAGGTGATGCTTATCATGCTAATGAATTCATTATGGACTTCTTAAAATCCAAAGCCCCCTTCTGGAAAAAAGAACAAACCAATCAAGGTGAACGTTGGATTGAAGCAAGAGAGAGCGATAAAGAAGCGTTAGAAAAATGGTAATTCAATATAAAAAATGGTCATTTTTATGGCCATTTTTTATTTGTAATGAAATAAATATTTATACGAAATATAACTAATATATTTTCTACTAATATTTTTAAATATAATTTAATCTTGGCTATAATTGGTGTTATATTACGATGAAGCAGTTATATTCAAGATTATTTTCTCTTGAATATTGATAATAATATTACTAAGGAATTTATTATGAACCATATCTTTAAAATTATTTGGAACACTGTAAGCCAATGTTGGATTGCTGTTTCAGAACTAAGCAAATCTGTTGGTAAATCATCTCAAACAGACAAACGTAAAACATTAACTGTAGTTATTGGTACTGCAGTTTTAGAAGGTGTCAGTACAAGCGCAATGGCTGAAACCAATGTTGTATTAAATAATGATGGAAATATTGTTGGTGGTACTGATGTTAGTGCTGTTGCCGGAGTTGGTACCACCGGAGATTCGGTTGTTTTAGGTAAAAAAGCAAAATCAGAAGCAGTGGACAGTATAGTTATTGGTAATAACGTAACAAATAAAGCTCGTTGGTCAATAACGTTAGGAAATAATGCAACAAGTCAATCTGGATATGGTGTAACCCTTGGTGAATATGCATCAAGCGGTAAAGGCTCAAATGCAGTTGCTATCGGAACAATGGCAAAAACCTCTAATGAGAGAGAAGGTGGAAACAGCCAAACAGCAGTGGGAGCAGCATCTTATGCAGAAAGTGAGGCAGCTTCAGCCTTTGGTGCTAATGCCAAAGCAACGGGTGCGCTATCTACAGCTATTGGTACTTCAGCTAAGGCTACAGAAAAAAGTGCTTCTGCTTTTGGTGATAGTGCATCAGCTTCATCATGGGGCGCAACAGCATTAGGTGTAGGAGCATCGGCTAGAGCAGATAATTCTATTGCTGTGGGCTCAGCTGCAGTAACCGAAGGACGAGAATCTACAGCATTAGGACGTCGTTCTTATGCGGGCGCTCAAAGTGCGACGGCACTAGGTACTTTAGCTAATGCAAGTGCAATTGTTTCGACTGCTGTAGGTAACGATGCGAAAGCAAGTGCTATTCAGGCTTCAGCATTAGGTAATGGCGCAGAGGCTAGTGGCGGAAGCTCAATGGCTTTAGGTGCTAAAGCAAGGGCCTCCGGTAGTGATGCATTGGCATCTGGATCTAATGCGAGTGCTTCATCAGATAATGCAATTGCTATTGGTAAAGATAGCCAGTCTTCGGCCATTAATGCTATCGCTATGGGGGAATTAAGTAATGCCTCTGCAGTTAGCGCTATTGTGATTGGTACACAAGCAAAAGGTACGCATGAAAACTCTGTAACATTAGGTTCTTATTCAAGTAGTGCAGCCAATAATTTTGATCAGACAGCAAAAGCCTTATCTTCTTTTGACGATAAGGCGACAGGTACAACAGTTAATTACAATGGTACTTCTTCAACTCAAAAAGGCGCAATATCTGTCGGTGATGGAACACTTGTTCGCCAGATCCAAAATGTGGGGGCTGGCCGAATTACAGCTGAATCAAACGACGCAGTAAATGGTAGTCAGTTATATAAAGCTTATTACAATGCAGGTTTTAACATTCAAAACAATGGTACTGAAACATCGCGTATTAATACCCATGGTAAAGTTAATTTTGTGAATGGTGAAAATACCGAAGTCGTTGTAAAAGATGGTGAGAATGCAGCAGAAATTAAAGTGAATGCAAAAGATACCTCAGCATCAGTTGAAGCAGGCTCTGATGCAATTACAGTAACAGTAGGTGGAGAAACGACTAAAAAAGATGGTCTTTCTGTTACCACTGTAACCAATTATAAAGTGGATCTTTCACAAAAAACTAAAGATGAAATTAAAAATGCAGCGGGTCGTGGATTTAACGTAACTGCAAGTGCATCTGAAGGTACTGTTGTAAATGAAGTAACAGAAGAAACGGTTCAATCTACTGCAACAAAAATGGATAAGTTAACACTTGATGCAGGTAAAAACATTAAATTAACCCACAAAAAAGGCAAAGTGTTAAGTGTTGCAGTATCGGATACGCCAACATTTACCAATGTCACAACAACGGGGGATATCAATGTAGGCGGTACAATCCATGCACATGGTGGCTTGGATGTTCACAACAATCGTATTGTGAATGTGGCAGATCCGAAAGACCCAACTGATGCAGTAAATAAACGTTATGTTGATAATGCAGTGAAAAACATTAATAACAACATCAATCGTTTAGATAATAAAATTGATCACGTTGATCGTCGATTACGTGCAGGTATCGCAGGTGCGACAGCGATTTCTTTCTTACAACGTCCAAATGAAGCAGGTAAAAGCTTAGTTTCTGTTGGTGTTGGTGGTTATCGCAATGAAAATGCATTAGCGGTTGGTTATGGTCGAAATTCTGATAACAACAAAATTTCGATTAAAGTTGGTGCAAGTATCAATACCCGCAGTGATGTAAACTGGGGCGGAAGCATCGGTTACCAATGGTAATTGTTTGATAAAAAGGCAGAGTAAAATCTGCCTTTTATTTTGATATGATTTAATAAAAAAAGTGCGGTCAAATTTAACCGCACTTTTTATTTTTATTGATTAAAGCACTTTAACGATGCTTTCACATAAATAACGAATATTGTCTTCAGTAATACCAGCCACATTGATACGACCAGAACGAACAGCATAAATCGCAAATTCTTCTTTTAAGCGATCCACTTGTTCAGGTGATAAGCCGCTGAAAGAGAACATACCGTTTTGTTCCATGATAAAGCTGAAATCTTGTTCTGCACCATATTCTTTTAATAACTGAACGAATAAATGACGCATTTTTTTGATGCGATCACGCATTTCAGTTAATTCATTTTCCCATTCTTGACGAAGTTGTGGATCATTTAACACCGTTGCTACGGTCGCCCCACCGTGAGATGCTGGGTTAGAGTAGAGGGTACGAATAATTGATTTCACCTGTGTTAATGCAGTTGAAGCAATTTCTGCATTTTCAGCCACAAGGGTAAAGGCACCTACACGCTCATTGTATAAACCAAAGTTTTTAGAGAATGAACTCGCCACTAATAATTCTTTATGATTTGCTGCAAATGCACGTAAACCGTAAGCATCCTGGTCTAAGCCATTGGCTAAACCTTGATAAGCAAAGTCAAAGAGTGGTAACCAGCCGTTTTTTGCTGAAAGTGCAGCTAATTCTTGCCATTGTTCAGGGGTTGGGTCAATACCAGTTGGGTTGTGGCAGCAACCGTGTAAAAGCACCACATCACCTTCGCTTGCTTGGTTTAAATCTTCAAGTAAATGTTCCCAGTCAAGGGCTTTGCGTTCAGCATCATAATAACGATATTCACGAATCGTCATGCCTACCGCATTGAAAATGGCATTGTGGTTAGGCCATGTTGGCGTACTAATCCACACATTTTGAGCTTTGGTTTGGCGTTTGATGAACTCCGCAGCAATACGTAATGCACCTGTACCGCCTAAGCTTTGTACCGTTCTTGCTCGATTTGCTTTAATGACTTCTGAATCTTTACCGAAAAGGAGTTCTTTTGTGCGTTCGTTATAATCGGCAATACCATCGATAGTCAGATAGTTTTTCGTTTTTTCGTTATCAAATAAGCGTTTTTCGGCTTCTTTTACCGCACGCATAATTGGCGTTGTACCTTGTGCATCTTTATAAACGCCAATACCTAAATTGATTTTATTTTCACGGGTTTCAGATTTGAATGCTTCGCCTAAGCCTAAGATAGGATCGGCCGGAGCCGCTTTGATATGTTCAAACATAGCTTTTCCTTATGTATGTGTTGTGAGATGAGTAATCTTATACTTCAGTCAATGGATTTTATCAAGAAGAACCTAATAAAAATCAACCGCACTTTGATGTTTTTAGATATTCATCAAAAAGTGCGGTTGTTTTTTCGATTATTTTAATTT
>CABSXY010000002.1 GCA_902481695.1 uncultured Haemophilus sp.
AAAAAATTAATCGCACTTTTTCTGGCTTTGAGCTTATTGAACCGCTACGTTGGTCTAAAGATGATGTTTTAGAGGCGTTTATTGATGAGCTTTTATTATTAAATGTGGAGGATGACTTTAAACAAACGCCATATGATAAAAGCAAAGTATGCCAAATTACTGAACGATCACAA
The DNA here is from genome assembly GCA_902481695.1 of uncultured Haemophilus sp. Lineage (GTDB taxonomy): Bacteria > Pseudomonadota > Gammaproteobacteria > Enterobacterales > Pasteurellaceae > Haemophilus_D. Next base: position 174 of record CABSXY010000002.1, read on the forward strand.
GAGGAAATACTTTCTTCATTGACTCAATTCTATGGCTTGATGACATTAGCTCATTATCGTACATCACCGCTAGATCTTCGGCGATTGTTTGATGCCAATTCACAGTGTTTTTTTGCCGCTGAAAGTGAGCAAAATTTACTAGGGGCAGTTTGGGCATTAGAAGAAGGTGGGATTGAAGATTCAGCCCTCATTGAAGCGATTCAACAAGGGAATCGACGCCCGAAAGGCAATCTTGTGCCTCAAGCACTTTGTTTTCATGCTCAGCTACAAAAGGCTTGTGAATTGCATTCTTTACGTATTTCAAGAATTGCTGTTCAGCCTATGTGGCAGCAGCATGGTATTGGCACACAACTCATTGAATATATCACACAAAATGCCGATGTGGATTATTTATCAGTGAGTTTTGGTTATACCAAAGAACTGGCTCAATTTTGGCAGAAATGTGGTTTTTCTCTTGTTCATTTAGGCGAGCATTTAGAGGCGAGTAGTGGTTGTTATTCAGCTATCGCTCTAAAGGGGATTTCTGCACAAGGGATTGAATTAGAAAGAGAAGCATCACAATCTTTTCAACGCAATATACCGTTATCTTTCCATCCGCTTGCTCAGGTATTTACTACCATATCAGTAGATTGGGAATTGCTTGATGAAGATTGGTTAAGCCTAAAAAACTTCGCTTATTTTCACCGCTCTTTAGCTTCCGCTTTGCCGGCAATTCGTCGATTTTTAATGAATTTAGATGAAAAAGATTGTCCTTTAATGCGAGATTATTTCATCACAAAACAGATACCCTATAATAAGAAAAATGGGTTAAAATTATTACGTTCGGAAATTGCACAAAAATTAAAAAAGGAGGCAAAATGAGCGAACAAGAAAAAAAAGGTTGGTTCCGTAAAGCGGTAGATGAATATAATAAATTTTGCAGTGAGCTTGGTTTAGATAAAGGTAGCTGTCGAGGTTGTATGCCACGCATTGAATTTGATGATGATGGTAAGGTAAAAAAAGAGAAACCACTAGAACCACTCAAAAAATAAAAGAAAACAGGGTTAAATAAACCCTGTTTTTTTATACAGATAAATATTGAAAAGTAGAGTGAATTTGCTAAACTAATCAACTATTCAAGTAAAAAATGAGATAAAAATTGACCGCACTTATGAAAACAACCTATTTTAATTTTGATATTCCGACTCAGTCCAATGATCATAAAATTCTTGGCAATGTATTGGCGAGTGCAGATGCACTTGCTGTTAGTGAAATTGCAGAGCAATACGATGGATTGACTGTGGTTGTGACACCGGATACCAAAAGTGCGGTTCGTTTATCACAAGTTTTACCAGATTTAACTTCTCAGCCTGTTCAGTTTTTTCCTGATTGGGAAACGTTGCCTTATGATTCTTTTTCTCCTCATCAAGAAATTATTTCTTCTCGTTTAAGTGCGCTATTTCATTTGCAAAATACTAAAAAAGGTATCTTTGTTTTACCGATTAGCACATTAATGCAACGTGTGTGCCCGCCGAAATATCTACAGCACAATGTCCTTCTGATTAAAAAAGGTGACCGTCTTGCCATTGAAAAATTGCGATTACAATTAGAGTCAGCAGGATATCGTTCCGTAGAGCAAGTACTAGAACATGGTGAATATGCTGTGCGCGGATCACTTTTAGATCTTTTCCCGATGGGAAGTGCGGTTCCATTTCGCTTAGATTTTTTTGATGATGAAATTGATTCGATTCGTACTTTTGATGTCGATACGCAGCGAACGTTAGATGAAATTCAATCTATTAATTTATTACCTGCACACGAATTTCCAACTGATGAGAAAGGCATTGAATTTTTCCGTACACAATTTAGAGAAACCTTTGGTGAAATTCGTCGTGATCCAGAACATATTTATCAGCAAATCAGTAAAGGCACACTAATTTCAGGGATTGAATATTGGCAGCCGTTATTCTTTGATGAAATGGCAACATTGTTCGATTACTTACCCGAAAAAACGTTGTTTGTGGATATGGAAACAAATCAAGCACAAGGTGAACGTTTTTATCTTGATGCCAAACAGCGTTATGAGCATCGCAAAGTTGATCCAATGCGCCCTCTTTTGCCGCCAGAACGTTTGTGGCTAAGCATTGATGCGGTAAATCATGCATTAAAAAATTATCCTAAAATTAATTTTAAAGCAGAAAAAGTGCGGTCATCTGTTCGTCAGAAAAATTTAGCGGTGTCCGCATTACCAGCAGTGACCATTCAATCACAGCAAAAAGAACCGTTATCGCAACTTCGTCAGTTTATTGAGCATTTTAAAGGAAATGTTTTATTTTCAGTTGAAACTGAAGGACGACGTGAAACTTTACTGGATTTACTTTCACCATTAAAAATTAAACCTAAACAGATTAAAACCTTATCTGAAGCCAATCAAGACAAGTTTAATCTTTGGGTAAGTCGTCTTGTGCAAGGTTTTATTCTTGATGAGGCTAAACTCGCTGTCATTACTGAACATGAAATTTTAGGCGAGCGTGTACAGCAACGTCAGCGTGATAAACGTAAATCGGTGAATCCTGATACCTTAGTGCGTAATCTGGCTGAATTAAAAATTGGGCAGCCTGTGGTGCATTTAGATCATGGTGTGGGGCGTTACGGTGGGTTAGTCACGCTTGATACAGGTGGTTTAAAAGCGGAATATTTGCTGTTCAATTATGCGAATGAATCCAAACTTTATGTGCCTGTTGGTTCTCTTCATTTAATTAGTCGTTATGTCGGTGGTTCAGATGAAACTGCACCATTACATAAATTAGGTAATGAATCGTGGGCGAAAACGCGTCAAAAAGCCGCAGAAAAAATTCGTGATGTGGCCGCTGAATTACTTGATGTGTATGCCCAACGAGAAGTGAAAAAAGGCTTTGAATTTAAATATGATCGTGAGGAGTTCCAGCAATTTGCTGCAACCTTCCCTTTCGAGGAGACACATGATCAAGCTATGGCAATTAATGCTGTCATTTCGGATATGTGTCAGCCCAAAGCAATGGACCGTTTAGTTTGTGGTGATGTAGGTTTTGGGAAGACTGAAGTAGCGATGCGAGCCGCATTTTTGGCGGTCATGAACTATAAACAAGTGGCTGTATTAGTTCCGACAACCTTGCTAGCTCAACAGCATTACGAGAATTTTAAAGATCGTTTTGCTAATTTGCCGGTTAATGTGGAAGTGCTTTCTCGCTTTAAAACAGCTAAAGAGCAAAAACAAATCTTAGAAAATTTAGCCGAAGGAAAAGTCGATATTCTGATTGGCACCCATAAATTAATTCAATCCGATGTGAAGTTTTCTGATCTTGGCTTACTCATCATAGATGAAGAACATCGCTTTGGTGTGGGACAAAAAGAGAAAATTAAACAACTTCGAGCAAATATTGATATTTTAACGCTTACCGCAACACCAATTCCTCGTACTTTGAATATGGCGATGAATGGTATTCGCGATCTTTCTATTATTGCGACACCCCCAGCTCGCCGAGTGAGTATCAAAACGTTTGTTCGCCAGAAAGATGATTTAATTATTCGTGAAGCCATCTTGCGTGAAATTTTACGTGGTGGGCAAGTTTATTATTTACATAATGATGTGGCGAGTATTGAAAATACGGCTGAAAAACTGACCGCACTTGTGCCAGAGGCTCGAGTTGTGATTGGACATGGTCAAATGCGAGAACGTGAACTTGAACGCGTGATGAGTGATTTTTATCATCAACGTTATAACGTTTTAGTCTGTTCCACCATTATTGAAACAGGGATTGACGTACCAACGGCAAATACGATCATTATTGAACGTGCAGATAATTTTGGGTTAGCTCAGCTTCACCAGTTGCGTGGTCGAGTAGGGCGCTCCCATCACCAAGCTTATGCGTATTTGCTTACACCTCCGCCAAAATTAATGACGAAAGATGCGAAACGTCGTTTAGAGGCATTAGAAAGTTTAGATAATTTAGGTGCAGGTTTCATTCTTGCGACGCACGATTTAGAAATTCGCGGTGCAGGTGAATTATTAGGGAATGAACAAAGTGGGCAAATTGAAAGCATCGGTTTTTCACTTTATATGGAATTACTTGATGCAGCAGTGAAAGCCTTAAAAGAGGGCAGAGAACCTTCATTAGAAGAGATTACACATCAGCAAGCAGAAATTGAGTTACGTGTTCCAGCCTTATTACCAGATGACTATCTGGGTGATGTGAATATGCGTTTGTCGTTCTATAAACGCATTGCCGCGGCCGAAAGTAAACAAGAGTTAGATGAACTAAAAGTTGAATTGATTGATCGCTTTGGTTTATTACCTGAAGCAACGAAAAAACTTTTACAAATTGCTGAAATGCGTTTAATGGTGAAACCATTAAAAGTATTGAAGATTGATGCAGGTGCTCAAGGTGGCTTTATTGAATTCTCACCTTCAGCAAAAGTTGATCCTGAAAAATTCATTAAACTGATTCAACAAAATCCAATTGTTTATCGCTTTGATGGTCCATTAAAATTTAAGTTTGTGAAAGCACTTCCAGAAAACAAAGAGCGGATAGAATTTGTGATGGATTTAGTGAAGAATCTAACTGAATAGAGAATAAGTTGTGATAGATCAAATTCAAAGGATAGGAATATGATCTATAAGTCTTTTTTGTAGACTTTCTAAATCATGAAAGAATATGCTAGAAGTAATCTTTTAGGTTTTCATATTGGAATGTAAATCCGCAATCTAACAAATGTTTTGGATAGGCATTCTGACTGTCTAATAAAATACAAGCTCGCTCGCCGAGAAGAGAGGTGAGCAAAAATTGAGGTACTTGAGCAAAACAAGGTCGATGTAGTGCTTGACCTAATAATTGGTTAAAAGTCTTATTTTTAACAGGATGTGGCGCAGTAAAATTAAATGTCCCTTCGCAATTGCTATGATCAAGTAAAAAAATCAATCCTTTTACCATATCCTCTAACGCAATCCAGCTCCAATATTGCTCGCCATTCCCTAATTTGCCGCCTAATCCGAAGCGATAGAGCGGAAGAATTTTTGCAAAAGCGCCACCTTTTGGAGAAAGCACTAATCCGGTTCGGACTAAACAGACTCTTGTGTTGGCTTGTTTGGCTGCATTTTCCCAATCAATACAAAGCTGTGCGGTAAATTGAGTACTGGGATGCCCATCTTCGGTAAGTATATCTTCGCCACCGTCTCCATAAATTCCCGTTGCAGAACCTGAAATCAAGACTGGGGGATATTCACTTTGATTAATAAGTTGAACAAGCTGTTGTGTTAAATCAATGCGACTGTGACGAAGTTTCTCTTTTTGTTGGGCTGTCCATTTTTTATCGAAGATTGGTTCACCGGCAAGATTAATGACCGCATCAAAGCCATTTAAGTCTTTGAGTGTGGAAAGTGTTGCCAAAAATTGCAGTGTTTTTTCAGGAAAAATCGATTGTGATTTTTCAATGGAGCGAGTCAGTACTGTAACACTATCGCCACGTGACAGTAGCGCTTCAACTAAAGCTTTTCCTACAAATCCCGTTCCACCGGTCACTAAGATATTCATTATAGGCTGCTTTCAAAAAGCGTTTGAATTTGCTCTAAAAGCGATTTGATGGTTGTCTCTTTTGTGGGGGTCACAAAAATGGTGTCATCTCCTGCAATCGTGCCTAAAATACCTTCAGGTTTACCAATGGAATCCAATAAGCGAGCAATCAACTGTGCCGCACCCGGAGAGGTTTTAATGACGATAACGAAATCATTGTGATCGATATCCAAAACCAGATTTTTTAATGGACTGCTGGTGGCGGGTACACTCAATTCGCTTGGTAAGCAATACACCATTTCCATTTTAGTGTTTCTCGCACGAACCGCGCCAAATTTACTTAGCATGCGTGAAACTTTAGATTGGTTAATGCTTTGAAATCCTTGTTTTTTTAAGGCTTCAACAATTTCACTTTGAGACGCAAATCGTTCTTGGTTAAGAAGTTCTTTAAAAGCTTTTGTTAATTGATCTGACATAGTTATTCTCATATAGAAGTATTTGCATAAGAATTGCATAAAAATTCATTTTATGCAATTAAAATAAATTTGCCGTTTGAAAAGTTTGAGCTAGATCGCATTATTGAATTTCTCTGTTTGTAATTTAATGGGTAAGACTTTAAAATCCTACCTAGTTAGGATTAATTAATACATAAGGAGTATTTTATGAAAGTTGCAGTATTAGGCGCAGCAGGCGGTATTGGTCAAGCATTAGCCTTATTACTTAAATTACAATTACCCGCTGAAAGTGAATTATCACTGTATGATATTGCATCAGTGACCCCCGGTGTGGCTAAAGATGTGAGCCATATTCCAACAGCGGTTAAAGTAGAAGGTTTTGCGGGAGAAGATCCAACACCTGCACTTAAAGGTGCCGATGTTGTTTTAATTTCTGCAGGGGTAGCACGTAAACCGGGTATGGATCGTTCAGATCTCTTCAACATCAATGCGGGTATTGTGCGTAACTTAATTGAACATGTTGCAAAAACTTGTCCAAAAGCTTGTGTGGGAATTATCACCAATCCAGTGAATACGACAGTTGCGATTGCGGCAGAAGTGTTGAAAAAAGCGGGTGTTTACGACAAACGTAAATTATTCGGTGTCACTACATTAGACGTGTTACGTTCTGAAACATTCGTATCTGAATTAAAAGGTTTAAATGTTTCTCGTACAAGCGTGCCAGTTATTGGTGGACACTCAGGTGTAACCATTCTTCCATTACTTTCACAAGTTCAATATGCTGAGTGGAAAGAAGAGGAAATTGCACCATTAACTAAACGTATCCAAAACGCAGGTACTGAAGTGGTTGAAGCAAAAGCGGGTGGCGGTTCTGCGACACTTTCTATGGCTCAAGCTGCAGCACGTTTTGCTCGTTCATTAGTGAAAGGCTTAAGTGGCGAAACGGTGGTTGAATGTACTTATGTAGAAGGTGATGGTAAATACGCACGTTTCTTCGCTCAACCGGTACGTTTAGGTAAAGAAGGTGTGGAAGAAATTTTACCAATCGGTACTTTAAGTAAATTTGAACAAGATGCATTAGAAGCAATGTTACCAACATTGCATGCGGATATTGAATTAGGCGAAAAATTTATTAACGGCTAATTTAATGCTATTTCTAGAGAAGGGGAGCAATGCGCTCCTCTTTTTTTATATGTAAATGATTAAACATAAAAAAGTGAAGAAAAAGCGTGATTTAGCTCACAAATTTGAACATTGCTATTTGCAATATAAAGGACTTTGCCGTATTCTTAAATCACTAAAAACAAGTGCTATTTTTAAATAGCCGACATCTATTTTGCTTTCCGAGTAGTGCCCCAGTGGGGCACTTTTTTTTACCTAATTTTTACTTGAGGCATAAAAAAGTGCGGTCAAAAAACACAAGGTTTTCTGACCGCACTTTTGAAATGAATGTTAAGTAAAAGAATTATTCAAACATTGCTGAGATAGATTCTTCATTGCTGATACGACGAATTGCTTCAGCAAGCATAGTTGAAAGAGTCAGCACGCGTACTTTACCAAGTGCTTTCATTTCAGGTGAAAGAGGAACAGTATCAGTTACTACGATTTCATCAATCGCATCGCTTGCTAAATGTTGTGCTGCTGCACCAGAGAATACGGCGTGAGTTGCGTAAGCAAATACGCGTTTTGCACCGCGTTCTTTTAATGCTTCAGCTGCTTTACATAATGTACCACCTGTATCAATCATATCATCTACAAGGATACAATCACGATCTGCGACATCCCCGATAATATGCATAACTTGCGATACGTTTGCACGTGGACGACGTTTGTCGATAATTGCCATTTCGGTATCATTTAATAATTTCGCTACCGCGCGAGCACGTACCACACCGCCAATATCTGGAGAAACAACGATAGGGTTGACAAGATCGGTTTTCTTCAAGATATCATCAAGTAAAACCGGTGAACCGAATACGTTATCAACTGGCACATCAAAGAAACCTTGGATTTGTTCTGCGTGTAAGTCACAGGTTAATAATCGGTCAATCCCTACGGTTGAAAGTAAATCAGCCACTACTTTTGCGGTGATAGGTACACGAGCAGAACGTACACGACGATCTTGACGAGCATAACCGAAATAAGGAACAACGGCAGTAATACGACCAGCTGATGCACGACGTAAAGCATCAATCATTACAATCAATTCCATCAGGTTGTCATTTGTTGGCGCACAGGTAGATTGGATAATAAATACGTCTGCACCACGCACATTTTCATTAATTTGCACTTGGATCTCACCATCGCTAAAGCGTCCAACAGTGGCATCGCCTAATGAAATGTAAAGACGTTCAGAAATCTTTTTCGCTAGCTCAGGCGTAGCATTTCCAGCAAAGAGTTTAATGTCTGGCATTTTATATAACCTCAGGTTGAGTGTAGATAGATTGGTTGGTCGAGAGTTGTTTCAACATCGCATGTAATGGTGAAACGTTTAATCCTTTAGCAACAAAGCCGAAAAATTCCTTCGGTTTTTGTTGGAAAACAGCTTGTGCTGATTTTTCATCATCAAATTCAGCAAAAACACAAGCTCCGGTTCCGGTTAATCTGGCTGGTGCATATTGTAGCAACCATAATAGGGCTTTTTCAACTTCTGGATATTGAGTTCGTACGACTTTTTCGCAATCGTTTGCAAATGGTTGATTAAGAAGTTCAGCAAGAGATCTTTTTTTTGTATTGCGAGGTAAATCAGGATCGTTAAAAACTACCGCTGTAGAAATTGCAGTTTCAGGTTTTAGTACCACATAATATTTTTCTTGTGGTTCACAATATTGGATTTTTTCACCTACGCCTTCAGCAAAAGCCGCTTGGCCATGAACAAAAATTGGGACATCTGCACCGAGTTTTAGTCCGAGCTCAGCAAGTTCATCAATGGATAAATGGGTTTGCCACAAATAATTTAAAGCAAGGAGAGTCGTCGCCGCATTGGATGAACCGCCACCAATACCACCGCCCATTGGCAGAATTTTATCTAAATGAATTGTTGCACCGAGCGTACAACCTGTTTTTTCTTGTAGTAGTATCGCTGCACGATAGATTAAATTTTGTTCTAGAGGTAAGCCAGGAATTTCTGGTGTGATGTGGATTTGTTTATCTTGGCGAATATCAATGGTGAGCCAATCGCGGAAAGCAAGGAAGTGGAAAAGGGTTTGTAATTCGTGGTAGCCGTTTGGCAGTTTACCGTTTATATAGAGAAATAAATTGAGTTTTGCGGGGCTTGGAAAGCGGTTAGGCTTTCCAAGAGAGGTTGAAAGTACGGTTGAAAAGTGATGTGTTTTCATTAGAACGCCCATTCATCCACACGAATTTTTAGGGTTTGCGATGTACTTTTGTTCTTTAACAGAATATTTTCAGGCATCGAATTATCTGCGTGATAACTTAAGTAATCGGCTGTCCATATTGAGCCATCAAGTGGGTAGCTAAATTCGGATAAAAGATGATTTGTTCCAACTTGGTAATCTGCATTATCAGCTGGCTGACCTTTTAACCAATAAGATAAATGCTCTAATGGCACATCCATTCCGATGATTTCACGTAACAATAATTTGGCATTTTTATCCGATTGCTGATTGCCTTTATTATCTGAAATAGTCATGCCGTTTGGATGCATCTCCATGGTTAGCGTTGTTTTGCTAATCAGAGAATAAAGTTTTAACTTATAGGCTTTCGGGTTTTGATATTGCCATTCAAAGCGACTAGAAAAACGCTCTTGTGGACTGATGTAACCAATTTGTCCTTTTGTGCTATAAGATTGAATTTGTTTGATTTTTTTGAGGTGCTGTTGCCACGTAATATCGTTCTTATCGATATGTTGAACATCTGTTGGGCGTTCTGCATCAAGGGTACAAGCAGACAAGATCACACTTGCAAATACAGGTGCGAGAAGAGATTTTAATAATTTCATAACAAAATATTTACTAAAAAATTGCACATATTGTAAGGGTTAGTTTACTTTTAGTAAAGCTGGATTAAGCATTTAGGCGAGTTTTCTCTGCTTTCACCGCGGTAATTCTTCGACGCGTTAATTCATCTCGAATACCTTGCTTTTCAAAACCATCCGCAATCACTTGTTGTACATCAACAGCTAGAGCGGCTTGATAAAGTGTTTTGAGATAATCAATTTGGGGATATTCTTTATTTTCCAATCCCGTTCGCCCGCGAGTATCAGATAAACATACTAATAAAAACTCTTCAAAGCGTTGTGGTTTACGCCAAACATCAAACGTATTAAAGAGTTTCACCACAGTTTCAGGGCGAAGTTCAAAGGTTTTATGCACATGCGTATGATATTCACAAGTTAATTCGGCTAATTCTTGAAGATAATTCGGCACTCTAAGGCGTTTGCATAATGAGCGAGTTGGTTTAATCCCCGCTTTTTCATGACCATGATGACTTGGCCACATTTCTTTTGGTGTAAGGGCTTTTCCAAGATCATGACAAATCGCAGCAAAACGAACCGCACTTTTATTCAAATTGGTATTTTCTGTGAGTTTAACTGCTTGTTGCAATACGAGCATGGTATGAATAAAGCTGTCAATTTCAGGATGGTATTTGGCTGGGTTCGGTACACCGTCTAAGGCGGAAATCTCAGGGAAAAGTACTTTGAGTGCGCCGACTTGATGTAGCGTTTCAAAATAAATTTCAGGATGCGGTTCGTTTAATGCTTTTTCTGTTTCCATCCAAACTCGCTCAGCCGTTAGGTGGGCGAGTTCACCTTGTTCAGTGAGTTCAACCATTAATTTAAGGGTTTCTTCAGCAATAGAAAAACCTAAATGATGAAAGCGAGCAGCAAAGCGTGCAACACGTAATACACGCAGTGGATCTTCAGCAAAAGCAGGTGAAATATGACGTAAAATACGTTGGTGAATATCTTCTACGCCATGATAAGGATCGTGCAGCTTGCCATCTTTGTCTTGGGCAATGGCATTAATGGTGAGATCTCGACGAATTAAATCTTGTTCAAGCGTAATATCATCTGAAAAATCACAAATAAATCCGGTGTAACCTTTACCTGATTTTCGTTCGGTACGAGCGAGTGCATATTCTTCATGGTTTTCAGGATTGAGAAAAACAGGGAAGTCTTTGCCGACTTGTTGATAACCTTGAGCTAACAACATTTCTGGTGTCGCTCCGACGACAACCCAGTCACGATCTTTAATCGGCAAACCTAGAAGTTGATCACGTACTGCACCGCCGACAAGATAAATTTCCATTTTGCTCTCCCGTCAAAATATAAAGAAAAGGTAGGCAAATGCCTACCCTAATGATGAATCATTACCAGCTATCACGGCGTTTACGTCTAGGTAAAATGTGAGGTAATACAAGGCCGATTAACAAACCTACGCCCAACACAGAACCGCCATAAATAAACCATTGAATCGCAATTTCACGTTTATTGGCATCAAGCATGGCTTCTAAATCACGATTTTTATTTTTTGTCATTTCTAATTCACGTTTAAGTTGTGAATTTTGTTCAAGCAATTCACTGCTTTGTTGTTCCGCTTGTTTGCTACGACGTTGGATTTCATTTGTACGTTGCTGCCAATCTGAATCGACGCGACTCAGCTTCAAAGTCAGCTCTTGAACCTGTGCTTTTAATCTTGGATTTTCTTCACGGCTACTTGGGGTAGCACTCAATTCAGAAGTTAAAATCCATGCCTCGCGATTTTTATTATCACGAATTAGGGTATATTTTCCTTCTTGTCCTAAGACTGTTACCGCTTCGCCAGATTGGATTGCACCCGCGATCTTAAACTGATCGCCTGCACCTTTGCGTAAATAGGTGTTCAGATTTTCTGTCACATATTGCGTTTCAGCTTGTACTGTCCCAATGGTTGAGCCCAGTAAAACACAAGAAAATAAAAGTTTGCTCACTTTTGACATAATACTTCCTAGATTCATGAAGGAAGTGCGGTCAGAAAATAAAATGAAACATAACCGCACTTTTAATAATTATACTAGTGGAAAACCGCGCGAAGGATGTAGAAAATCACAATCGCAAAGAATGCACCAGCAGGTAACGTTACAACCCCTGAACTAATGATGTTACGGATAACCGTTAAGTTAAGTGCCGCAATACCGCGCGCGAAACCGATACCTAAGATTGCACCCACTAAAGTTTGTGTGGTAGAGATTGGTAAACCTGTACCAGATGCCACAACAACAGTCATCGCGGTTGCAAATTGTGCAGCAAAACCACGGCTAGGGGTTAAATCGGTAATACCTGACCCTACGGTTGCCATTACTTTTTGTCCCATTGCTATAAGACCAACGGCGATACCTAATGCCCCTAAAGGTAAAATCCACCAAGCTAAATCACCACCACTCAGAATTTTCCCGCCATTTTGCACGATTGATACTACAGAAGAAAGCGGACCAATTGCGTTAGCTACGTCATTAGATCCATGGGCAAACGCCATTGCACAAGCGGTTAGAAGCATTAAGATACTAAAAATCTTTTCAACCGATCCGAATGATCCTTTTCTTGCTTTTGCAGTAAATGCTTTGCTGCGGAAGTAGAAATGGCAGAAGATCATACCAACAACACTGATAAGCAATGAAATAACGAGCGTTTCATTGTTGGAAAGATTTAAACCAACGTGTTTTAAACCTTTTGCCATGGTAACGATACAAAGTACGAATACAGTAATCGCCATGTAGTAAGGACCGTATTTTTGTGCGTTTTTCAGCGGTTCTTCTGTATCGAAAATGAGTTTCTGGATACTAGCAAAGATGGTATAAGCTAAAAGCCCAGCAATCACAGGAGTAATAAACCAACTTCCCACAATCCCGCCAATAGTAGACCAGTCAACAGAACTTGGGCCAATCGTAATACAAGCAAAACCAATTAAAGCTCCGATGATGGTGTGAGTACCTGAAACGGGCCAGCCCATTTTGGTGGCGATAAACAACCAAGCACCCGAGGCAAAGAGGGCAGAAAGCATCCCTAATGCCAATACGTCTGGCATTTCAACAAATTGAGTGGGGTCGATCACACCACTTTTGATGGTTTCAGTTACTTCGCCACCAGCTAAATACGCGCCGGCAGATTCAAAAATTAGAGCAATAATAATTGCTTGTTTGGCTGTAATGGTCCCAGAACCAACTGAGGTGCCCATTGAGTTTGATACGTCGTTGGCACCAATACCAAATGCCATAAAAAAACCGAATACCGCGGTAATTAAGACTAACCACGAACCGTATGCATTAATAATTTCCATAGTGATTTCCTATGTTGTAGTTAATGTCGTCAAAATTAGGAACGGGCTAGCATCAATTCAATGCGAGATCCAACACGTTGAGCTTGATCGGCTAATACGCCAACCCATTCGATGATTTTATATAAGAACATCACATCAATAGGGTTATAACGGCTTTCAATCGTGTAGAGCAGTTTACGCAATTTAATTTGCATTTGATCCGTATCATCTTCAATGCTGTCTAGCTCTTGAATCATATGGTTCACTAAATTTAATTCACGGCCTTTAAAACCTGTTTCAAGTAGTTTATCCATTTCTTCAATCACTAAATGAGCTTGATGAATAGAATCTAAACTACGTTTCACATAGTGCAAAAATTCTTCCTGCATTTCTTCAGGAATTCCAAATTGGCGACCAATCATACGACCAGCAATGTCTTTAGCATAGTTAGCTAATTTGTCTTGTTGGGTAACTAATTCGAGTAAGTCGGTACGATCAATGGGTAAAAATAAACCGCGAGGCAATTTCAAACGGATTTCGCGTTTTAAACTATCTGCTTCACGTTCACATTGAGAAATGTCTAGACGTGTTTTTTCTGCATCATCCCATTGTTTTAAAAAGGTATGTTGGAAGAATGGAATTAATAAATCACAACATTCAGTCACTTTGTCAGAATGTTTCTGCAGTGGTTTTAAAGGAGAATGGGCAAATAATCCGAGAATATTATTCATTGCCATAGGTGTTTTACTCCATAACAAGGGTTAAAATTTCGGTTGCATATTACCTGATTTTATAAGGAAATACACGAAAAAGATCTTGATTTGTATAAATTTATCTGTATATTTAAACAGTTAAAAGTGATAAGGAAAAATAAAATGAGTAATGAAGTTGAATTAAAGCTTGCAGTTACCCCTGATGCTTTCGATACCCTAAAAAACCATCTTAATCAATTCAAAATTTTAGAACAAAATACAGTCTTTCTGGGAAATACCTATTTCGATTATCCTGATCATTTTTTAGCTAAACAAAAAATGGGATTGCGTGTCCGTCAGGAAAATAGTGATTTCACCCTCACCTTAAAAACAGACGGAAAAGTCGTTGGCGGATTGCATAGCCGTCCAGAGTACAACTTATCTATACCAGATAATTCAGTACCTACATCGGCGCAATTAATGTCATTGTATCCATTTGAAAATTTGCCTTCCGCTACATTACAACCGATTTTCTCAACAGATTTTAACCGCACTTTTTGGTTGATTGCGTTTGGTGCATCAAAAATCGAAGTGGCCTTTGATCAAGGGAAAATTTTATCAAGGGAAAAAACACAGCCTATTTGTGAAATTGAATTCGAATTAAAAGAAGGGCTCGTATCAGATCTTTTCCATTTTGTCTCACTTCTACCTTTTGAACAAGATGTTTATTTTAGTTCAGCAAGCAAAGCAAAACGCGGCTATCAATTAGGCAGCAAACCACTTCTGATTGATTGGTTAAATAAATGGCGTGATTTCTTAAAAGAAGAACGTGAGGGAAGTATGGTAGATTCTCGCCAGAAATTAAGTGCTGTCATGAAAATGGAGCAGCAATTAATTGAAGAAACGCTTTCATTCCCAACAGATGTGTTTGCTTTCGATTTTATGAAAACCGTTGAACGTGTGGGCGCATTTTTTAACCTTTATCATTATTATGATGACAACAAAGCCTTGTTTGAAAAACTGGAAGAAAATCGATCAGCTGAGTTATTGGCAAGTAATCAATTTTTCCTTAATGAAATAAAAGGCTTGATTACCTTTCATAGCGAAACAAAAGATAATTTTCAAACTATTGAGAAGTTAAAAGCGTTATTAAAGAGCCGTGCGTATTTTGAAAGAATGCTTGGCTTAATGATGTTGATGGCGTAAAACGGGTTCTCTAAAGGATAGTAAAAATGGCAAAAGCTCCTAAAACCGCTTATGTATGTAATGATTGTGGCGCGGAATTTTCGCGCTGGCAAGGGCAATGTTCTGCCTGTAAAGCGTGGAATACGATCAGTGAAGTGCGGTTAATTTCAGCCTCAAATTCCACAAAAAATGATCGTTTTAGTGGGTATGCAGGAGAAACTCGCGCAAAAATCCAAACACTTTCTGAAATTAGCTTACAAGAAACACCGCGTTTCACCAGTGGATTTAAAGAATTAGATCGTGTATTAGGCGGCGGGATCGTGCCGGGGAGTGCCATTTTAATTGGTGGGCATCCTGGTGCGGGGAAAAGTACCTTGTTACTTCAAGTGATGTGCGGATTAGCAAAAAATATGACCGCACTTTATGTGACGGGGGAAGAGTCACTTCAACAAGTGGCGATGCGAGCTAATCGCTTAAATCTACCAACAGATAAATTAAATATGTTATCTGAAACCTCTGTCGAGCAAATTTGTAATCTGGCGGATCAGCTGAAACCTCAAATTATCGTAGTAGACTCGATTCAGGTTATGCATCTTTCGGATATTCAATCTTCTCCAGGAAGTGTGGCACAAGTGCGTGAATGTGCCTCTTTCCTGACTCGTTATGCGAAAACCCGACAAGTCGCCATCATTATGGTTGGACACGTCACGAAAGATGGTACCCTTGCCGGTCCGAAAGTATTGGAGCATGCCATTGACTGTTCGTTATTGCTAGAAGGGGAGGCAGATTCCCGTTTCCGCACGTTACGTAGCCATAAAAACCGGTTTGGTGCGGTGAATGAGCTAGGGGTATTTGGTATGACAGAGCAAGGTTTACGTGAGGTGAAAAATCCATCAGCGATTTTCTTAAGTCGTGGAGATGAACAAACACCGGGTAGTTCCGTGATGGTACTGTGGGAAGGTACTCGTCCGCTTTTAGTGGAAATTCAAGCCTTGGTGGATCATTCTATGCTTGCAAATCCGCGTCGTGTGGCGGTGGGGTTAGAGCAAAATCGTTTAGCCTTATTGCTTGCGGTATTGCATCGTCATGGTGGACTACAAATGTCGGATCAAGATGTTTTTGTGAATGTCGTTGGCGGTGTAAAAGTCGGGGAAACTGGAGCAGATCTTGCATTATTACTTGCATTAATTTCGAGTTTCCGTAATCGACCATTACCACAAGATTTAGTTGTCTTTGGTGAAGTAGGTTTAGCAGGTGAAATTCGCCCGGTGACCAGTGGTCAAGAACGCATTAGTGAAGCCGCAAAACATGGTTTTAAACGTGCGATTGTGCCTTTCGCCAATAAGCCGAAAAGTGCGGTTGAGAATATGGAAGTTTTTACGGTGAAAAAACTCGCTGATGCACTTGCCATTTTGGATAATTTCTAAAAAAACGTTGTCCTATTGTTGTCTGATTACTGAAAGTTTTTGATAAATTAGATAGAATATGCGCCGTATATAAGGAAAGGTTATGGAAAAGAAATTAAATAAAGCGTTGGATAGCATTGATATCAAAATCTTAAATGAATTACAACGCAACGGTAAAATCTCTAATATCGATTTATCAAAGAAAGTGGGGTTATCGCCAACGCCTTGTTTAGAAAGGGTAAAACGCTTAGAAAAACAAGGTGTGATTATGGGCTATCGGGCGCTATTAAATCCTGAATTACTAGATGCGCCTTTATTGGTGATTGTTGAAATTACGCTTGTGCGTGGTAAACCGGATGTTTTCGAAGAGTTTAATGCCGCGATTCAAGCGCTTGATGAAATTCTCGAATGTCATTTGGTATCAGGTGATTTCGATTATTTACTCAAAACACGTGTAGCAGATATGGCCGCATATCGAAAATTATTGGGTACCACATTATTGCGCTTACCAGGTGTGAATGACACCCGAACTTATGTTGTAATGGAAGAAGTGAAACAAACTAATTATCTCGTACTAAAATAAAAATGATTAAACGAATTACAAAACGATTTACACCGAAACAATATTTAGCAGAATTATTACTCGGATTGACCGCACTTTTAGGTTTATATTTAATCGTGGCATGGTCAAGCTATACGCCATTAGATAACTCTTGGTCTACAGCAAGTTTTCAAACTGAAACCATCAATAAAGCCGGTGCTTTTGGTGCTTGGTTAATTGATGCGTTTTTTGTTTTTCTCGGTTATGTAGGTCACCTCATTCCGTTTGTCATTTTCATCGTACCGATTTATTTACTGAAAACCAAAGCGGTGCATTCTCTCTCTGCAACTCGAATTGCATTACGTTCCTTTGGCTTTATTGCTCTCATCGTTGGTTTAACCATGATGTCCACATTGTTGCTTTCAAATACGAACTACTATTTAGCTGGTGGCGTGTTTGGTGGCAGCTTAGTGGTGAATTTATATCCTACACTCGGTAAGTTTGGCTGTATTTTAGTGGGCTTTATCTGTGCAGTTGTAGGCTTTATTTTCTGTTCCGGTGCATCATTAATTCGTTTAATTGTGAAATTCTATCATTGGCTAACCATGAAAAATCAGCCAGCAGAAGAAGAGCAAACAGAACATACTTCTGTTGATGACCTTGAGCAAATTGTGATTGAAGCACCTCAACAACTCGCTTTCTCAGATTCTCAATTGGAAACAGAATCAGCAGAAGATAAAAAAGAGGAGGCGACTGAAAATACCTTTGTTAAGCCAGAACAACTGATTAATATCAGTGGACTATCCTCATCGAGTGTTTCAGAGCCTGCAGATGTTGAAAAATTAGAAGATAAGTTTAAAGGTTTCACGGTTGAATCAGACAATTTACCGAATGTGTCTATTTCTGCCTCTTCTTCCGTTGAATTACCAACAAAAGAAGATTTTTCAGCAACATGGAAAAATACACAAGTGAATCGTCAAAGTGTGGATGATTCAGATGATATTTTTGAAGAAAATGTGATGCCAAAAGTGTCACTTAAAACACCTGAAAATACAACCGCACTTTATCCAACTTATGATGAACCTTTAGAATCAGAAAATGATGGTTTAGAAGATGAATTAGCACGTCAGTTTGCTGCGCAAGAGCAAGCACGTTTACAAGAAATGGAAGTTCGTGCAAAAGCTGCAAATGCTGAAGATGCATTAAAAGTGATCTTAAATGAACCGGCAGTTTCAGCACCTAAAGAGCGTGAAATTCATATTGAGAATGCAACTGAAACAACCTATAAGCCGTATTCTGATACGCTTATTCACCCAGCATTCCAACAACCAACGAATAAACGTGAAAAACCAACAACACCATTACCAAGCTTGGATTTACTTGAGCATCGTCCTACACAGGCTCAAGACATTACGCGTGAAGAAATTTTGGACACATCGGCACGCATAGAACAACAATTAAAGAATTTTAATGTCAAAGCAACGGTACAAGATGTGTTAGTTGGCCCAGTGGTGACTCGCTATGAACTTGAATTACAGCCAGGTGTAAAAGCATCAAAAGTAACCAGTATTGATACCGATTTAGCTCGTGCGTTGATGTTCCGCGCGATCCGTGTGGCGGAAGTGATTCCAGGCAAACCTTATATTGGTATTGAAACGCCAAATGCACACCGTCAAATAGTGCCATTGCGTGATGTGCTCGATAGTAATGAATTCCGTTCCTCAACATCATTGCTTTCAATGGCTTTGGGGAAAGATATTAGCGGAAAACCTGTTGTAGTTGATTTGGCTAAAATGCCTCACTTACTTGTTGCGGGTTCAACAGGCTCAGGTAAGTCTGTCGGGGTGAATACCATGATTTTAAGTTTGCTTTTCCGCGTAACACCGGATCAAGTGAAATTTATTATGATTGACCCGAAAGTAGTTGAGCTTTCTATTTATAACGATATCCCACACTTACTTACCCCAGTAGTGACGGATATGAAGAAAGCGGCAAATGCACTGCGTTGGTGCGTAGAAGAAATGGAACGCCGCTATCAATTATTATCTGCCTTACGTGTGCGTAACATTGAAGGGTATAACGAAAAAATTGAAGAATATGAAAAACTCAATATGCCAATTCCAAACCCAATTTGGAAGCCTGGCGATACAATGGATAAGATGCCGCCTCCATTAGAAAAATTGAGTTATATTGTCGTGATCGTTGATGAGTTTGCGGACTTAATGATGGTTGCAGGTAAACAAATTGAAGAGTTAATTGCGCGCTTAGCACAAAAAGCTCGTGCAATTGGTATTCACCTGATTTTAGCCACACAACGCCCATCAGTAGATGTGATTACAGGTTTGATTAAGGCTAACATTCCAAGCCGTATCGCCTTTACTGTAGCAAGTAAAATTGACTCTAGAACGATTCTGGATCAAGGTGGTGCAGAAGCCTTATTAGGCCGTGGTGATATGTTATATTCAGGACAAGGCTCTTCGGATCTTGTTCGAGTACACGGTGCCTTTATGAGTGATGATGAGGTGGCCCGTGTAGCAGATGATTGGCGTGCACGTGGTAAACCAAATTATATTGATGGTATTTTAGATGGTGCGGACGATGAAGACTCTGGTGAAAAATCAACGGCAAGCAGTGGCGATCTTGATGCATTATTTGATGACGTTGTTGAGTTTGTCTTAAGCACAGGCAATACCTCGACTTCTTATGTTCAGCGTAAATTTAGTGTTGGGTTTAACCGAGCGGCTCGAATTATGGATCAGCTCGAAGAACAAGGTATTTTAGGCCCAATGAAAAATGGAAAACGAGAAATTTTAGCTCGACGTTCCGAATATTAATTCTCTTAAGTTTCACTTTACAAAAAGGAAAGTAGAATGAAAAAAACATTATTAAAAATGACCGCACTTACTGCACTTTTGAGTGCGAGTAGCTTTGCTTTTGCCGATGCTGCGGATGAGCTACAAAATCGCTTAAATCAAGTGACAGTATTAAGTGCTGATTTCTCTCAAACCGTGACTTCTGTTGGTGGTAAAAACGTTCAACAAGGAAGTGGAAAACTTCAAATTAAGCGACCAAATCTTTTCCGTATGGATACCAAATCACCACAAGAAACACAAATTATTGCAGATGGTAAAACCCTTTGGTATTACGATCCATTCGTGCAACAAGTTACCGCTCAATGGGTGAAGGATGCAGTCAATAATACACCCTTTGTACTTTTAACCAGTAACGATAAAAGCCACTGGAATCAATATTCAGTGACACAGAATGCGGATACCTTTGTGTTAAAACCAAAGGCGAAAAATAGCAATATTAAACAATTTGATATTCGTGTCGATGCAAATGGTGTGTTAAAAAATTTCAGCACTACAGAAAAAGATGGTCAAACCAATCTTTATGTATTGCGCAACATTACAAACCAAACCTTAGCGGATAGCTTATTCCAATTTAGCGTACCGAAAGGTGTAGAATTGGATGACCAACGTAAAGGTAAAAAATAATCCATAAGGTGTGAATGATAATTTTCACACCTTTTGCTTATTAAGGAAAGAATATGTCTAATCTTAATTTTGATTTTGCTGAAAATGACTTTCGCCCTTTAGCTGCCCGTATGCGTCCAACTAATTTGGAGCAATATTATGGGCAGACGCACTTAATTGGGGAAGGAAAGCCGCTTCGTAAAGCAATTCAAGCTGGGCATGTTCATTCTATGATTCTGTGGGGACCGCCGGGTACAGGTAAAACAACACTGGCGGAAATTATTGCTCATCGTATCAATGCAGAAGTTGAACGAATTTCAGCGGTAACAAGCGGCGTGAAAGAAATTCGAGAATCAATTGAACGAGCTAAACAAAATCGACTTGCAGATCGCCAAACGATTTTATTTGTGGATGAAGTGCATCGCTTTAACAAAAGCCAACAAGATGCGTTTTTGCCACATATTGAAGATGGGACGATTATTTTTATTGGTGCGACAACGGAAAATCCTTCCTTTGAATTAAATAATGCATTGCTTTCTCGTGCGAGAGTTTATCTACTCAAGTCATTGACAGTTGCTGAAATCGAACAAGTTCTACAACAGGTGATTTCTGATCCTGAGCGAGGATTAGGTAAAGAGCGGTTAGTTTTAGAAGAGAATTTGCTACAGGTATTAGCCGAATATGTGAATGGTGATGCGCGCCTGGCTTTAAACTGCCTTGAATTGATGGTGGATATGGCTCCTGAAACAGAAAACGGTAAAAAATTAGACCGCACTTTGTTGAAAGAAGTATTAGGAGAACGACAAGCGCGTTTTGATAAACAAGGCGATCGCTTCTATGATTTGATTTCCGCTTTACATAAATCCATTCGAGGCTCAGCAGCCGATGCTGCACTTTATTGGTATGCACGAATTATCACTGCCGGCGGCGATCCTCTTTATGTTGCACGACGTTTATTAGCGATTGCCTCAGAAGATGTGGGCAATGCTGATCCAAGAGCAATGCAAGTAGCTCTCGCAGCTTGGGATTGTTTTACGAGAGTGGGCGCCTACGAAGGAGAACGGGCTATTGCGCAAGCCATTATTTATTTGGCCGTAGCGCCGAAGAGCAATGCAGTTTACAATGCATTTAATGCAGCAAAACAACATGCAAAAGAGTTTCCTGATTTTGATGTGCCGCCGCATTTACGTAATGCGCCAACGACTTTAATGAAAGAATTAGGTTATGGCGCTGAATATCGTTATGCACATGATGAACCTAACGCTTATGCTGCTGGAGAAAATTACTTCCCAGAAGGACTGAAAGTTACTCAGTATTATTTCCCAACTAATCGTGGTATGGAAATTCAAATTAAAGAAAAGCTTGACCGTTTACAAGAGCAAGATAAAAACGCATCAAAAAAACGTTATAAATAGTTTCTTCTAAAATGGTACATATAAAAAAGTGCGGCCAAAATTGACCGCACTTTTTGTTATCACTTAAAAGCGGATTATTTTGCTGCTTTTAACTCTTGGTAATACTGTTCATAGTATTGGATTGCATCACCTACATCATCTTGCCAGTAGCTTTTTTGAAGAATTTATGCTGGTGGATAAATAGATGGATCTTCAGTGATTTCTTTTGGAAGCGCTTTTTTCGCTTCAAGGTTAGCTGTTGGGTAACCGATCGCTAAAGTCAATTTTTCCGCTGCTTTTGCACCTAACAAGTAGTTAATTAACTTGTGAGCACCATCAGGGTTTTTAGAGGTTTTAGGAATCGCTAAAGTATCAACCCAAAGAACAGGACCTTCTTTTGGGAACACCATATTTAATGGCGCTTGTTCTTTTTTCGCGATACGTACAGAACCATTCCATAACTGACCTAATTCTACTTCACCAGAGATGAAAGAGTTTGCAGGGTTATCAGAATTGAAAGAAAGTACGTTTGGACGTAGTTTTAACAACTCTTCATAAGCTTGCTTGATAATTGCAGGATCTTTGGTGTTTGGATCTTGACCAATTTTTAATAACGCAATATTGAATACTTCACGCGCATCATCCAATAATTGGATTTTGTTTGCATATTCAGGTTTCCAGAAATCGCCCCAAGAAGTGAAGTCAGAACCTTTATAGGTATTGGTATTAAATGCAATACCTGGCGCACCTAACAACTGAGGAAGTGAGTATTTATTGCCTTTATCATAAGGTTTGTTGAGCCAATCAGGGTCTAATTCTTTGATAACAGGTAATTTACTGTGATCTAATTCTTGTAGCATGCCTTCGCGTGCCATTTTAGATACGAAGTAGTTAGATGGAGCAATAACATCATAACCGCCTGCATCACCTTGGGTTTTCATTTTAGCATACATCGTCTCATTGGATTCAAGACTTGCTACGATAACTTTGATACCAGTTTCTTTTGTGAAGTCATCTAAAAGACCATCTGGTACATATTCAGTCCAAGTATATAAGTACACAGTATCATTTGCTGGAGCCTGTGCTTTTGTTGCATCAGACTTGGCTTCTTTGTCGTTACAAGCAGTTAATGTAGCGGCAACTAAACCGGCAGTAAGCAAACCTGCAAATTTTTTCATTTTTCTTTGTTCTCCGTAAAAGAGGGGTAAAAAACCACCTGCATTAATGCAGGTATAAAAAAACGCCTTGATTGTGCGTCAAGGCGTATTTTATTTGATCTTAAAAGATTTGTGAAACCTTTTTATATCAATGTTTAATGATTATTTTTGCGTGTAACTAATTGACTTAAAATTACTAATCCTAATGAAAGCACGATCATAATCGTTGCTAATGCGTTCACTTCTGGTGTTACCCCTGTTTTAACAAGAGAGAAGATACGCAACGGTAGGATTTCATAGCTTACACCACTTACGAAAGAGGATACAACAACATCATCTAATGAAATAGTAAAGCTTAATAACCAACCTGATACTACTGCAGGTAAGGCAAGTGGTAGGATAATTTTACGCAAAATAGTGACTTCGCTAGCACCTAAATCTTTCGCCGCTTCAAGCATTCTTGCATCAAAGCCATTTAAACGCGAGAAAATCGTTACGGTAACATAAGGTAAACAGAATGTTACGTGCGCCAATAATAATGACCAGAAACCTAACGAAATTCCTACAACCATGAATAAGGCAAGTAGAGAAACCGCCATTACGATATCTGGTGACATCATGACGATAAATAACATACCACTTACTGCTTGTTTACCACGGAAACGATAGCGATAAAGTGCAATCGCGGTTAAACCACCTACAATAGTTGCTAAGGTTGCAGCAAAGAAAGCAATCGTGACAGAGTGAAACGCCGCTTGGATTAAGGTATCGTTATTAAATAAACGCTCATACCAGTTCCAACTAAAGCCTTTCCAACTTAAACCATAACGGTCTTCGTTAAAGGAGTTAGTCACCAAGATAATAATTGGGATATACAAATAAGCGTATACCACAAACATAAAAATATTACGTAGTAAACGACTCATTATTCTAACTCCACTTTCTTATTCAACAATTTATTTGCACGATAGTAAACGAAAATCAACAATGCCATTAAGATGGTTAAGCCGATACTGATTGCCGAACCAAATGGCCAGTTACGAGAAATTAAGAACTCACTCTTAATCACGTTACCGACTAATAACACTTTCGCACCACCCAGTAAGTCAGCTACATAGAACATCCCCATTGCAGGTAGTAATACTAATAAACAACCCGCTACGATACCTGGCATGGTTAATGGCAAAATCACACGGAAGAAACGTTGAACCGCATTCGCGCCTAAATCTCTTGCCGCTTCTAATAAACGTCCATCTAATTTTTCAATAGCAGAGTAGAGCGGTAGAATCATAAATGGTAAAAGGAGATACACTAAACCAATGATTACAGCTACTTCGGTATTTAAAATACGAATAGGCTCACTCAAAATGCCCATATCCATTAACATGGTATTTAACACACCTTTCACACCAAGGAATACTTTCATCCCATAGATACGAATAAGTGAGTTTGTCCAGAATGGTAATACCACGAGGAACAACAAAAATGGACGATATTTTGGATTAATTTTGCTGACCATAAAGGCAAATGGATAGCCAATGAGTAAGCAAATAATCGTCGCGATGCCAGACATATACAATGAATTCCACACAACCTGTGCATAAAGCGGATTAAACAGGTTAGTGTAGTTATCTAAAGTAAATGGCAAAGCATAAAAGTCACTACCATCTCGGGTTAAAAAACTTACGGTTAAAACCAATAAGTTTGGAATTAGCACAAAGAAGATTAACCAACTGAAGATAATTGCAACAGTAATTTTCTGGAATTTATTATTGATTATCTTCATCGTTGAGTACAACCTCCCAACCTTCGTGCCATGTAATACCTACACGTTGACCAACGCTGTGATCCATATGTGGGTCATCTTCGTTAAAGAATTCGCTCACTAATACGCGTTTACCGTTGTGATCAAATTCTACTGTAGACTCAAGTGTCATTCCTTTATAGGTACGATCCACAATGCGACCAATAATTGCATTTGAGTGCTCATTTTCGTCAAGCTCTTCAATCACAATATCTTCTGGGCGTAATAACACTTGTAGTTTTTGACCTTTTTCAGCAGAGATACTGGTGTGAATATCACATACACGACCTTCTACATTAGCAAGTAGCTCATCGTCAGATTTACGTTCAATCACGGTAGCATCAAATACGTTGATTTCACCAATGAAACGAGCGACGAATAGGTTAGCTGGATCTTCATAGATTTCACGTGGTGAACCATCTTGTGCAATTTTACCTTTACGTAATAAGACGATGCGGTCAGACATGGTGATCGCTTCTTCTTGGTCATGAGTAACGAAAATAAAGGTGATACCAAGTTGACGCTGTAATTGTTTAAGTTCGTTTTGCATTTGTTTACGTAACTTATAATCCAGCGCAGATAACGATTCATCCAGTAGCAACACTTTTGGTTTATTCACAACAGCACGAGCAATCGCGATACGTTGTTGCTGACCACCAGAAAGTTGAGCTGGTTTACGGTCGGCCATTTCTTCTAATTGCACCATACGCAATGCATCCAGAACGCGAGGTTTAATTTCGCTTTCTGCCACTTTTTGCATACGCAAACCAAAAGCCACGTTATCAAAAATGGTCATATGCGGGAATAACGCATAACTTTGGAATACGGTGTTAATGTGGCGTTTTTCTGCCGGAACATTAGTAATATCTTCACCGTCCAAAATAATATGACCTTCATCTAATTCTTCTAAACCCGCTAACAAACGTAATACTGTAGTTTTACCACAGCCTGAAGGGCCAAGAATTGTGACGAATTCACCGTTATTAATGGTTAGATTGAAATCATTAATGATTGTGTTGGAACCATAGGATTTTTTGATAGAACGAAGCTCAATAATAGGCTTGTTTTGAACCAGATTTTCCACTAGCTTTGGTTTTCTCCCTAATTTCACCAATTTTATTGGTACTGAGTAGAAATAAACCTGCAAAAATGATGCAGGGGCGACATAAAATTGAACAGATATGATATAGCGAATTGTTAATGATGAAAAGGATTTAATCATGTTTTTAGGAAAAAATTTATCGAAAATTTGACCGCACTTTTTTCAGAAAATTTTATAACTCTCCACTTTCTTGTTATATATCAAGAACTGTAACGAATTTTGGGATTAGACTAGTGCTGATATAAAGGAGAATTTTAAAATGGAAGAACATAATAATAATGAATTATTACAGCGATTTTTAACTTATGTCGCGTTTGATACGCAATCTAAATCGTCTGCAAAACATTCACCAAGTTCAGCAGGGCAAATGAAGTTGGCTTTGCACTTGCAGAAAGAATTGATTGAACTTGGTTTACAAGATGTCAATGTGACTAAGCATGCCGTCGTCACGGCTTATTTACCCTCAAATCATCCTGAATTAACACATACTATTGGTTTTATTTCCCACCTTGATACCTCTCCTCAATGCAGCGGTAAAAATGTTCAACCCGAAGTGATTGAAAATTATCGGGGAGGAGATATTGCGCTAGGTTTAGGAGAAGAGTTTATTAGTCCTGTGTATTATCCATTTTTACATCAGCTTATTGGCAAAACCTTGATTGTGACAGATGGAACCACTTTACTTGGTGCAGATAATAAGGCCGGAATCGCAGAAATTATGACCGCACTTTCTGTCTTGCAACGGGAAAATATACCACATTGCAATATTCGGGTTGCATTTACGCCTGATGAAGAAATTAGCTTAGGGATGCATTATTTTCCATTGGAGGATTTTCCTTGTGATTGGGCATATACCATTGATGGTGGAGAAGTGGGCGAGTTAGAGTATGAGAACTATAATGCTGCGACCGCAAAAATTACTTTTAAAGGTCGGAGCATTCATCCTGGTTATGCTAAAAACAAATTAGTGAATGCGCTTACGTTAGCTTGTGAATTTCAACAAGGTTTTCCAAAAGATGATGTCCCTGAAAAAACATCGGGTAAAGAGGGTTTTTTCCATTTAGATGATTTTAAAGGGGATATTGAGAAAGTTGAGCTACATTATCTTATTCGAGATTTTGACCAAGCTAATTTTGAACAGCGTAAAGCGTTTATTTATCAGCTTGTAGAAAAATTTAATAGAGAGAAAAGCCTGAAAAACCCCGTAGAATGTGTCATTGAAGACAGTTACAAAAATATGTATGACACAGTCAAAAATGTCCCACAGGCGATTAAGTTAGCTGATGCTGCAATGAAAGCTTGTGGTATTACACCAAATCATAAACCAATACGTGGTGGAACGGATGGGGCATTTTTAGCAGAAAAAGGATTAGCTTGTCCAAATATCTTTACTGGTGGCTATAATTTCCATAGCAAACATGAATTAGTGACCCTTGAAGGGATGGAAAAAGCCGTCGAAGTGGTTATAAAAATAGCAAACTGTAAAGATTTGTAAATTAGTGTAAAGAAAAAGCTTGCATTTGTCATAATATGTCAATATAATCGTTAGCGTTTTATCGAGATTCCTTTGATAAAGCTAAACTTTAGAGATTTTATTCATAAATTCCTTTTTGGTGCTCCTAAGAAATTAGGAGCTTTTTTTTACCTAAAATGCAGATCTTTACTTCAAAAACGGATTGCTTCGTTTTTCTTGTCCAATAGTTGTGTAAGGGCCATGTCCTGCAATGACAACCATATCATCATTTAATGTAAATAATTTATGCTTGATTGATGAGATCAATGTGTCGAAATCTCCACGAGGGAAGTCTGTACGACCAATACTGTTTTGGAAAAGCACATCACCGGTAAAAGCAATATTTTTTTCATGTTCAATAAAACCAATGTGACCAGGTGTATGGCCAGGAAGATGAAGAATTTCAAAGGTAAATGTACCAATTTGAATTTTTTCGCCTTCTTGATTAAACCAGCGATCAGGTGTAAACGCAGAAATATAAGGTAAGCCAAACTGTTGAGCTTGTTGTGGTAGACTTTCAAACAGAAAGCGATCTTCTTCCTGTGAGCCCCATATTTCAATATTAAAATGATCGCGAATCGCTTCAGCCGCCCCTACATGATCAAGATGGCCATGTGTTAATAAGACGGCTTTAAGGTTTAATTCGAGTTCTTCAATGCGTTGAATAAGTTTTTCCGCATTACCACCAGGATCGATAATTGCTGCATTTTTTTCATCATCCCAAATAAGTGAGCAATTTTGCTGAAAGGCTGTAACTGGAATAATTTCAATATTCATCTTTTTTCCTTATCGTTGATAACAAAAAACCGCACTAAAGTGCGGTCTAAAATTAAACTGTTTTTTATGCACCACGCCATGTTCTTACAGGGCCAGTATCCACGTGAATAAAATTACTATATGGATAATATCCTACACCACCGCTATCAAGATTTTCAGCCGCTTGGCGTAATCTTGCTAAAGGTACACCAGGGATTTTAAAATCAATCGCTTGGCCTTTAATATGATAGCTGTTGCTTGCTACATCGCGACTTTGTCTACGACGCATGGCATTTGTCGCGGCACTACGATAGCCACAAATCACATCAATTTGTGCAGTGCGTAAACCTAAATTACTTTGTAAATGATAAAACTTCATGAAGAGATTCGGATCCATTCGGCGTACTTGGTTTGTACGGCGATCTCTCATGAAGTAATCAAGTTTACCAAGTAATGAACGATTAAATCCAGTTGTTGCTGAGAACTCACCGCTTAATCGTTCATTGGTGTTGACATTATAGAAGCTGAGAATACGAGGTTTAGGGGTAGAGACCATTGCTAACACCGTACTTGGCATCATGCTTGCGCCTAAAACGATGCCGCCTAATGAAAGCCATTTACGACGATTTTTGTCAATGTTACCCATTTTTTTAGTCTCTTTTATTACCCATCTCTCACCCTAGACAATTTTTTCTTTAAAAAGTTCTAGTGTGAACATTGTTTAAAGATATTTTTTTACAACAGACCAGTCAATACCATTAAACGTCGCGGCATCGTCGTATTTATAAATATCCGGTAAAACTTGTGTTTGGCCGTTTTCAACCCATGCAGTTACATAATATAAGAATACAGGATCATTTGTACGAATGCTCGCAGACGTTGTTTTCTTACTTTCTAAAACGTTACGTTTTTTATCTTCTGACCAACCAGCTTCTTGTAGCAGAATAGAGGCAAGTTGATCGGATTTTTCTACACGCACACAACCTGAGCTTAATGCACGGTCTTTTTTGCTGAATAGGCTATGATTTGGTGTATCGTGAAGATAAATCGCATCAGAGCTTGGCATATTAAATTTATAGTTACCTAATGCACTGTCGCCAGCAGCTTGACGGATACGGTACGGGAATTTATCACCAATGCTACTCCAATTAATTGAGTAAGGATCGATAGTATTACCTTTGCTATCCAAAATAGAGTAGTTGTGTGCAGCCGCATAGCCTGGGTCACGTTTTAATTTCGGTAAAATATCTTCATTGATTAAACGTGTTGGGGCATTCCAAGGTGGATTAACAACCACATTGCTCAAACGGCTGTACATTACCGGTGTACGACGTTCATTTTTCCCTACAATAACACGTGATTCTAAAATTGCTTTACCATCACGATAATATTTCAATTGATAGCTTGGAATATTAACAAAGATTCCATTTTCAAAATCAGGAATGACGCGTAAGCGTTGTGCATTAAGGGCAAGTTTTTTACCCATTGCAGAAATACCTGAAGCTGAAATCATCGATGGAAGTGCTTGTACCGTTTCACGATATAAACGATTATGGTTAGATAATCCGTTTATAAAACCAGAAACAGCATTGTTTTTAACCGCACTTTGCCATTCGTCAATAATTTCTTGATTTGGTAATTCTGGTTTATAAGCATTCGTTGCGTATAACCAACGTTGTGCTTGTTGATTGACGTTCTTGCTGTAATACAAGTAATCAAGGAAAGCGTCACTTAACAACACATCATAGGTGAGCCCACCCGTTTTTTCAGCGTTATGTAAATTGACTAACGATTGAGCTGAACGTTTAGAAATACCAGATGCCACCATGGCTGCATATTCACGTAGGAATTGTTTCTCAGCCTCCTTGTCTTTCCACATTAGGTCATATTTATTATCAGCATATAATTTTGCCAAAATTGGTTTGAACTGTAGATTTTGTTCACCAATTTCATGCGTTAATGACATCTCTAGCATCGCCTGCTTTTCTGCGGCGAGACGAGCTTGATCTTCTTTGATTTCAGCTTCAAGTTTTGCTCGCTCTTCTGGACTTAATTTAGACATATCAACGCCTTTATTTTCGGCTTGTTGAGGCTGTCCAACTGTTTTGGCCCATTCAGCTAATGCACAACCTGACGTCATCATTGATAATGATAAGACTAATGCGCTTAATTTCATTGTTCCTTTTAACATTGCTGTACCTTTAAAAATATTCATAAAAAATAACCGCACTTCAGTTTTTTTCATCTGCCAAAGTGCGGTCAAAATAATCGTTATTTTGTTGCTTTTGCCGCTTCTTGTTTTATTTCAGCATCCACTTTTTGTTGACTCGCATTAAGTTTAACTAAATCAGCTGCCATTTTTTCCGCTTCTTTTAAGAAGAAATCAGGTGCTTCATAGTCTTTTGGCAAATCATCAATGTCTTTTAATGCTTTTTTACCTTCACGTTTAAAACGGTCATTGAGAGCTTTTAAACGTCTCGCATCATCTTTATCATTTTCCGCTTTACGCTCTTGGAAATTCAATGATAAGAATTTACGCTCACGACGTTCATCACGGATTTTAAGATCTTCATTTAAAGCAATAAATTCAGGATCTTTTGCAATACGCTCAAGATGTTTTTCATTTAATGCTTCAACATCTTTACGTGCTTTATTGGTTTCAGAATAAGTCGCCGGTGGAATTTTATCCCAAGGTAAGGCGTTATCTTCTTTTTCTTCACCAATTTCTTTGGCATCAATAATTTCAGGGAAATTGATATCTGCTGCCACACCTTTTAATTGGGTTGAACCACCATTAATTCGGTAGAATTTTTGGATAGTATATTGCAACACACCAAGTGGTGTTTGGTCTAAATCATAAACAAAGTTTAATGAACGACTTTGTTGTACGGTACCTTTACCAAAGGTATTTTGCCCAATAATGATACCACGATTATAATCTTGCATTGCCGCAGCAAAAATTTCAGAGGCTGATGCACTGAAACGATTAATCATTACCAACAATGGCCCTTTATATTGCTGAGCATTGTCATCATCTTCGTGTACACGAATACGTTGATACGCATCACGTACTTGTACCACTGGACCGTCAGTGATGAATAAACCGCTTAATGCCACGGCTTCTGTTAATGCACCGCCGCCATTCTCACGAAGATCCACAATTAAAGCGCCAATTTTTTTCTTCTCAGCATCTACTAATAATTTTTTCACATCATCAGTTAAGCCAATATAGAAACTTGGAATTTTAATGACTCCAACGGTTTCACCATCTACTTTAGAAACTGTAAGTTTTGCTGCTTGGTCTTCAATACGGACTTTATCGCGCACTAAAGTGACAATACGGCTTTTTCCACCTTTTGCAGGTTCAATTTCAAGACGAACTTTTGTTCCTTTTTTACCTTT
>CABSXY010000003.1 GCA_902481695.1 uncultured Haemophilus sp.
TGTATGTTAACTCGATTTCAGTCGCGCTCTCTCCATCCTCATAACCTAAAAAGGCCAGTGAATATTTATACTCAGGATTTTCACTTGTACGTAATAAACGCATACCTAAAACATCTTGATAAAATTTAATAGAGCGGTCTAAATCACCTACTCGAAGCATTGTGTGTAAAATTTGCATTTTGTTTTCCTTTTTTATTGGGTTGGTCGGTATTATAACATAGAAATTTTTAAATAGACTTAGGACGTAATTCATCCCAGAAATTAGAGTCGTTTAAATAACGAAAATGAACTAATCATTTGAAGTGGTCGGAGCTCTGTTCCATATTCGGCTTTGGTAATCTGTTTCTCGTTGTAGTGGCCTAGCTATTACAAGGATACGACAAGTTGTAAATTATTATAGGAGAACAAAGATGTTTTCATTCTTAAAAGCATCTCCTCCAGCACCAAGAATTGAAAGTTCTAGAACAGATGCCGAGTATAAAAAATTACGTTGGCAGGTATTTGCTGGAGTATTTATCGGGTATGCGGCTTATTATCTTATCCGCAAAAACTTTTCTTTAGCAATTCCTTATCTTATTGATGAATATGGCTTTACTAAAGCTGATTTAGGTACAGTTGGGGTAGCGTTATCACTGGCTTACGGTTTTAGTAAGTTCATTATGGGGAATATTTCTGACCGAAGTAATCCTAAATATTTTATTACTATTGGTTTATTAGGTTCTGCATTAGTGAGCTTAATTTTCGGTTTAGTGCCAGGCGTACTATCCTCTATTCCATTGATGATTGTGTTAGCTGCATTAAATGGCTGGTTCCAAGGAATGGGATACCCGCCAGGTGCAAAAACAATGACCAACTGGTTCTCAGTTTCTGAACGTGGTGTGTGGTGGAGCTGGTGGAACGTATCACATAACTTAGGTGGTGGTTTAATCGGCCCATTAGCGCTCCTCGGTTTATCGATTTTCGGCGTATGGCAATCTTTATTCTATTTACCCGCCTTAATCGCCATTGTATTAGCATTCATTATGTTCTATTTAATGCGCGATACACCTGAGTCTCAAGGATTACCGCCGGTAGATGAATGGAAAGGTGAAAAAATCGTAGAGAAAGTTGAATCAGCTCACACGCTTTCTTCTAAAGATATTTTTATGAAATACATCATTAATAATAAGTTTTTATGGGCGATTGCACTTGCGAACGTATTTGTGTATTTCATTCGTTACGGCATTATTGACTGGGCCCCAACGTATCTAAAAGAAGTGAAACATTTCTCTGTAGACAAACAAAGCTGGGCGTATTTCCTTTACGAATACGCAGGTATCTTTGGTATGCTTGCTAGTGGTTATTTAAGCGATAAAGTCTTCAAAGGCCACCGTGCACCGCCGATGTTATTATTCCTAACCGGTGTATTAATCGCGATTATTGTTTATTGGAAAAATCCAGAAGGAAATCCACTCGTAGATAATATTTGTCTTGTTGCTATCGGTTTCTTAATTTATGGTCCAGTAATGATGATCGGGCTTCAAGCAGCAGACCTTGTGCCACGTGTTGCAACAGGTACAGCGACAGGTCTAACCGGACTATTCGGTTACTTATTAGGTTCTGCGAGTGCAGGCTATGTAATGGGTAAATTGGTCGACTTATTTGGCTGGGATGGTGGTTTTTATGCCTTGATCGTTTCTTGCTTCTTAGGATTTGGTTTTATTGCTTTTACCTTACTCCATAAGCCAAATGCAGCGTAATAAATATTATTTTACCTAAATTAAAATGTGGCTAAATTGTATCATTTAGCCACATTTTTTTGTTATTTATTTACCTTACTATTATGCTAAGATAATACTAATCTTTTTATAAAAAGGAAAAAATGAATGAATACAACAGGCCTTTTTAATCTTTCTTGGCAACGTTATTTAAATTTACTGTTTTTATTATTAACTGTGGGATTTTTAACGAGTGGAGTAGTCACGTTAATTGCAGCTAATTTAGATTATTTTTCTGATTTAGCCAAAATTTATGGCTTACAAACATTGCTTGTGGTGACAGTAGTATTAGGTATTTATTGCTTTATTCGAGAGAGTCGTCGACAAGCCAAAGAAAAATTAAAGTGGAAGACATATAGCCTCTTTTTTGTTGTTTCTGTCTTGATTGGCGGTTTATTTGCCTTAGTTGGCCAAACCTATCAAACGGGGGCTGATGTATGGCAGTTATTTGCAGTTTGGACACTTTGCCAACTCCCATTTTTATTATTATTTCCGAATGTGGCCTCTGCATTATTATTTGCCGCCACCGCCAATGTTGCGTTTTATTTATTTAATGAACAAAACTCGCATAACTCAATGTGTTATGCCGTGCTGATTAATGCTGGATTACTTGTGATATCGGAATTATTCAGTAAAACTTTTCATGATCAACATTGGCGCATTTTACCCAAAGTATTTCTAGTACTGACTTTTGCCAGTTTATTCGGTTTAATAGTAATTTATGATGTGTACTTTTATGCTTATGCTTGGGGTGAGCTTGGTCGTTCACCTCTCAGTTCTTTGCTAATTGCTATTCCTGCCTTAATCGCACTTTATGTATATCACAAATATCGCTTTGATTTTATTAATTTAATTATTTCAGTCCTAGCCTTACTTGGCGCTTATTGCTTTTTGGCATCTCTTTTGATTCGTGGTGTAGAAGAGGGGGTGGTTTTAGGATTGATTGGCTTTATTTTCACAGTCATGGCAATCAAGTGGTTAGTGAAATGCTATAAACAAGAATATCCAAATAATAAGAAATCCCATTGGGCGATTTCAATACTATGGATGATAGCTTTATTGATAGCTTTCGTGACTATAGGTGTTTGGTTATTTTTATTTTTAGGTTTAGATGCGTCTAGTGCATTCATCGTTGGTATTCTTTTATTTGGTATAGCTTGGTTGATTACTTTAAATAAAAATGAATACACTACAATTTTAGCAGGTTTATTTTTTCTAATCGCAAACAGTTTTTTAGGATTCTATTTGCTTGTTAAATTTGATGATTTTTTTCTTTTATTAGGAAATGAATTTAGCAAAGATTCAAATCTCGGTATCTTTATTTCCACACTGATTTTTTCAGTCATTATTATTGTTAGCTACAAATTGATGCCGAATTCTTTAGTGAGGATTCTACTGGTTACCCAGCTTCTCGTTTTTTGGCAAATTTCCTATAATCTATATTTCCATAATTACAGCTTGAATAACGCATGGTTTAACACATGGTTTAATAACAGATGGTTTAATAAAATCCAGCTCCTGAGTTCAATTGTACTCTTTTATTGGGTCATGCGACCTCATCAATCAGCGCGAATTCATTTAAAGCCTATTGCCTGGGGAACAGTATTATTCTCTCTATGGATCTCTGTGCCGTCGTATATGACGATTCCTTGGGTAGATTATGGCCTTATTGATACAGATGTTTCAAGTGATGTCATGCCAGCAGACGCGATGAGTCTTGATAACGTGTTGCAAGTTTTAAGTGGACAATTTTGGTCACACTTCCAGTTTGATGTTAGCCATATCTTATATCTGCTTATCTGTGCATTACCATTAATTGTCTATGTACTAATGAATAAGCATAGTGAATCCAAACACACAGAAGCAGTGTTAATTTTATTAGTATTAACCTTGTTTGCATTAGGCTTTGTTGGGATACCCGTCATTTTATATTTAACAGCGTTATTATTGCTTGTTTATTGGACGGACAGCCGTGCGTTCTTCGGTCTTTTGGTATTTGCCTTTGTTGTTTATTTAGGTGGGTTCTATTACCAATTGAGCATCCCATTACTCTATAAAGGGGTATTGCTAGTAAGCTTTGCCGTTATTTTTGCGATTGTTACTTTATTCTTGCATGCACGTTATAAAGCGCCTTCACAAAGTGCGGTCGAAAACCATTCTGTTTTTAAAGCACCGATTTGGCTTGTTGGCGTCTTTGTGATTGCATTATTGGGGGCGGTGAACTATAAAGTGCAGCAATTTGAAGATGTGCTGGCTACCGGTAAGCCTATTGTTTTAAAAATCGCCCCTGTGGATCCTCGTTCATTGATGCAAGGCGATTATATGATATTGAATTACGCTATTTTATCTGAGTTTCAGCAAAGTCAGGTTTTACCTGAATCGAATGAATCCCTTGAAAGCAATGAATCTATTGATACTCTTGAATCTAATGAAACCACTGAAACCACAGGTATAGATGAATCAAGTCCTTCGGGAAATAAAGCTTATATCCTTGTTCATCTTGATAAAAATCATGTTGCGACATTTTGTGAGGCGCAATCAGAAATACCAACAGATTTTAAACATTGCACACCAAATGTTTATTTGCCAATTCGTTATAATGGTAGTTGGCTTCCTAAATTACCAAGCCAAGATTATTTCTTTGCAGAAGGAAAAGGTGAATATTATGCACAAGCAGAATATGCAGAATATCGCTTTAAAGACGGTATTTTGTTGCTAGCTCGTTTATTAGATAAGGATTTAAAAGGGCTATAAAGCATTGGTGACAAATAAGGGCGTATTTGATACGCCCTTATTTTTTAGATGATTGATTAGGTTATGATTATTTCACTGCAATCATTGAGCCAAAATTAAAACACTGGAACCATAATTCGACGTGTGAAAATCCGATGTTTTTTAACCGCTCTTTGTGGATGTTAATCGAGTCAGTACGCATTACATTTTCAAGTGCGGTGCGTTTTTGGCTCACTTCAAGCTCACTGTAACCGTTAGCACGTTTGAATTGGTGGTGGAGGTCAATAAGCAACTCATTCACTTTTTCATCTTCAAAACGGAATTTTTCAGAGAGCACCAATACACCATTTGGGTTTAAACCTTGGTAGATTTTTGTGAGCAAGGCTACGCGATCTTCTGGTGGTAAAAATTGCAACGTGAAGTTGAGCACTACCATTGAGGCGTTCTTAATTTCAATTTGACGAATATCATCGCAAATAATTTCTACGGGTACATCACTATGATAAGCCGCAACGTGCTGACGGCAGCGTTCCACCATTGGCAAAGAATTATCGACACCGATAATTTTCACATTCGGTTGTTTAATATTACGTCGCATAGAAAGGGCTGCTGCACCGCGTGAACAGCCTAAATCATAGACTTGGCTGTCAGCAGTCACAAAACGTTCTGCCAACATACCAATCGCCGTGATAATGTTGGAGTAGCCAGGAATTGAGCGTTGAATCATATCGGGGAAAACTTCCGCCACGCTTTCATCAAAAGTAAAATCGCCCAGTTTTTCGATCGGGGCTGCAAAAATTGTATCTTTCATCATGATTGAATTCTGTTGTTGTATTGAGAGGGCATTTATTTAGATAAAATGCAAAAAACTGCGGTCATTTTAGTGAAAGTTTTTAAAGGATCAAATAAATTTCGCTTTTCAATTTAAAAGGCATGTCTTTTTCCGTATAATCAACGCGTTAATTATCCATTTTTAGAAAAATGAAA
Source organism: uncultured Haemophilus sp. (assembly GCA_902481695.1). Taxonomy (GTDB): domain Bacteria; phylum Pseudomonadota; class Gammaproteobacteria; order Enterobacterales; family Pasteurellaceae; genus Haemophilus_D. The sequence continues at coordinate 5,478 of CABSXY010000003.1, forward strand.
GGAATATAGAAATGATGCGTACACATTATTGCGGTGCATTAAACCGCAACCATATTGGACAAGAAGTAACATTAAGCGGTTGGGTTCATCGTCGTCGCGATTTAGGCGGTTTAATTTTTATTGATATGCGTGATCGTGATGGTGTCGTACAAGTTTGTTTTGACCCGAAATATCAAGAAGCATTAACTGCAGCTTCAGGCTTACGTAATGAATTTTGTATTCAAATTAAAGGTGAAGTAATCGCGCGTCCTGACAATCAAATTAATAAAAATATGGCGACAGGCGAAGTGGAAGTGTTAGCGAAAGAATTACGCATCTACAATGCTTCTGACGTTTTACCATTAGACTTCAACCAAAATAACACCGAAGAACAACGTTTAAAATATCGTTATTTAGATTTACGTCGTCCAGAAATGGCACAACGTTTGAAAACCCGTGCAAAAATCACCAGCTTCGTGCGTCGCTTTATGGATGACAATGGTTTCCTTGATATTGAAACCCCAATGCTTACCAAAGCAACGCCAGAAGGTGCGCGTGACTATTTAGTGCCAAGCCGTGTACATAAAGGCAAATTCTATGCGTTGCCGCAATCACCACAGCTTTTCAAACAGCTTTTAATGATGTCTGGTTTTGATCGTTATTATCAAATCGTAAAATGTTTCCGTGATGAAGACTTACGTGCAGATCGTCAGCCTGAATTTACTCAAATCGATGTGGAAACCTCTTTCTTAACTGCACCAGAAGTACGTGAGATCATGGAACGCATGGTACATGGTTTATGGCAAAATATCATTTGTGTGGATTTAGGTAAATTCCCGCAAATGACCTGGCAAGAAGCGATGACTCGTTTTGGTTCAGATAAACCAGATTTGCGTAACCCGCTTGAATTAGTCGATGTGGCTGATATCGTTAAAGACGTTGAATTTAAAGTATTTAACGAGCCTGCAAATAATCCAAGCGGTCGTGTGGCAGTCATTCGTGTACCAAATGGTACTGAAATCACTCGTAAACAAATTGATGAATATACACAATTTGTTGGGATTTACGGTGCAAAAGGTTTAGCTTGGGCGAAAGTAAACGATATTAATGCTGGTCTTGAAGGCGTACAAAGCCCGATCGCGAAATTCTTAAATGAAGAGATATGGAAAGCGTTAGCTGAACGTGTGAAAGCTCAAACTGGCGATATCTTATTCTTCGGTGCAGACAAATGGCAAACCACCACAGATGCAATGGGTGCATTACGTTTGAAATTAGGTCGTGATCTTAACTTAACTCGTTTAGATGAATGGCAACCACTTTGGGTGATCGATTTCCCGATGTTTGAACGTGATGAAGAGGGTAATCTTGCTGCAATGCACCACCCATTCACTTCACCAAAAGATTTCAGCCCAGAGCAATTAGAAGCAGATCCAACAAGTGCGGTAGCAAATGCTTACGATATGGTGATCAACGGCTATGAAGTAGGTGGTGGTTCTGTCCGTATTTTCGATCCGAAAATGCAGCAAACCGTATTCCGCATTCTTGGTATCAATGAACAAGAACAACGTGAAAAATTTGGTTTCTTATTAGATGCATTAAAATTTGGTACACCACCACATGCAGGTTTAGCATTTGGTTTAGACCGTTTAACCATGCTTTTAACTGGCACTGAAAATATCCGTGATGTGATTGCATTCCCGAAAACAACAGCCGCAGCTTGTTTAATGACAGAGGCACCAAGTTTTGCGAATCCGCAGGCGTTAGGTGAGTTAAGTATTCAGGTTGTGAAAGCTGAATAAGTTTAAAATTTATAATATAGGGTGCGGTCAATTTTGACCGCACTTTCTTTTTGTTAAAAAAATTTTATTCACTTAAAGACATCCGTTTTTTGGTATGAATACTGGGGAAATTTATTTGTTTTAGAGTTATATTCTGAAATTTAAAAATAATTAGATTTTTATTTTTCATTAGTGCTTTTAAGTGGATTTTATTTACTTTACTCAAGGATAAAATTCTATTATAAATAAGGCCTTTTCGATTTGTGATTAATTTATAAGAGAACATTTTATGAGTGAAGTTTCAACTCCAGTAGAAAAATCAACATGGGCGAGTAAATTCTCTGCCTTAGGCCCTGGCATCGTGATGGCATCAGCAGCTGTTGGCGGTTCACATATTATTGCATCTACCCAAGCGGGTGCGATCTATGGTTGGGAATTAGTGAGTATTGTTATTCTTGCTAACTTATTTAAATATCCTTTCTTCCGTTTCGGTGTTCAATATACCCTAGATACTGGTAATACCTTGTTAGAAGGTTACCGTCAAAAAGGGAAATTCTATCTTTGGTTATTCCTTGCTTTAAACATTTTTGCAACTGTGATTAATACTGCAGCAGTAGGGTTATTAACAGCAGCAATTTTAACGTTCATTACGCCAATCCCACTCCCAATGCCAGTGTTAAGCTCATTAGTGATTCTTGTGACAACCGGCATTTTATTGTTAGGGAAATACCGTCTATTAGATAGCTTATCGAAAATCATTATGATTGCTTTAACGGTAACCACCGTGAGTGCTGTTGTGATTGCTTTTATGCGTAATGGTATCCATGGCGTAGCCGCGCCTGATTTTGTAGCGCCTTCTCCATGGGAATTAAGTAAATTAGCATTTTTAGTTGCTTTGATGGGATGGATGCCGGCGCCAATTGAAATCTCTGCAATTAATTCTATGTGGGTGGTGGCAAAACGCCGTTTAACCAAAGTGTCTTATCAAGATGGTTTGTTTGACTTCAATGTGGGGTACATCGGTACTGCCATTTTAGCTGTTGTTTTCTTAGCCCTTGGTGCATTAGTACAATATGGTTCGCCAGAAACCGTAGAGATGGTGGGTGGAAAATATATCGCCCAACTTATCAATATGTATGCAAGTACTATCGGTGAATGGTCTCGCTTATTAATTGCGGTGATTGCGTTTATGTGTATGTTTGGTACAACAATTACGGTAATTGATGGTTATTCTCGTACTAATGTTGAAGCAGTACGTATTTTGTCTGGTAAACAAGAAAGCTCAGTAAGAGTTTTAAACATTGGCATGATTTTAGCCGCATTGTCGGGTTTAGCGATTATTTTCTACTTTAATAATGCAGTGGGTCCAATGCTGAAATTTGCGATGATTGCTTCATTTGTTTCTGCGCCAATCTTCGCTTGGTTGAATTTATCTCTGACTAAGCACGCGAAACACAGTGTAAAAGGCGGCTTATTGTGGTTATCCCTTATAGGATTATTCTACTTAACCGCCTTTGCAGGATTGTTTATTGCTCAACAAGCTGGCTGGTTAAACTAAAATAATTGAGATAATTACCGCACTTTAGTTTTAAAGTGCGGTAATTTTTTTGAAAGTTTTTAGTAGAAAAGGTATGATGCTGCCCATTCTCAATTATACAGATGACTAGTTTGACATATAAAAATAATCAATCGGTTCTCGTGGTAATTTATGCGGAAAGCACGCATCGTGTTCTTATGCTTCAACGTCAAGATGATTCTACTTTTTGGCAATCTGTTACGGGGACATTAGAAAGAAATGAAACACCAAGAGAAACCGCCATTCGGGAAGTTTGGGAAGAAGTAGGATTAAAAATAGAAGAAAATTCGACCGCACTTTTTGATTGCAAAGAGAGCATAGAATTTGAAATTTTCCCGCATTTCCGCTATAAATACGCACCGAATGTGACTCACTGTCATGAACATTGGTTTTTATTGGCAGTTGAGCAGGAATTTGAGCCGATATTAAGTGAGCATTTGGCGTATCAATGGGTTTTACCTGAACAAGCGATCCAAATGACAAAATCGCCGAATAATGCCGAGGCCATCAAAAAATATTTGATGAAAGGCTTTCCTCTATAGAAGAGGGTATAATTTACAAACGTTTTTAAGATAAGAAGGAAAACAACATGGCAGGCCATAGTAAGTGGGCAAATATTAAACACCGTAAAGCAGCACAAGATGCGCAACGCGGTAAAATTTTTACAAAATTAATTCGTGAATTAGTCACTGCTGCAAAAATTGGTGGCGGTGATGTCAGTGCGAACCCGCGTTTACGTGCGGCAGTAGATAAAGCCTTATCGAGCAACATGACTCGCGACACCATTAACCGTGCGATTGAACGCGGTGTGGGTGGTGGCGATGACACCAATATGGAAACAAGAATTTACGAAGGTTATGGTCCGGGTGGAACTGCTGTGATGGTTGAGTGTCTAAGTGACAACGCAAATCGAACCATTTCACAGGTTCGCCCAAGTTTCACTAAATGTGGTGGTAACTTAGGGACTGAAGGTTCTGTAGGCTATTTATTCAGCAAAAAAGGCTTGATTTTAATTAGCGAAGGTGAAGAAGATGCGTTAATGGAGGCGGCAATTGAAGCCGGTGCGGATGATATTCAGCCACAAGATGATGGTTCATTCGAAATCTATACTGCGTGGGAAGATTTAGGTTCTGTGCGCGATGCAATCGAAGCAGCAGGATTTAAAATTGATAACGCAGAAGTCACAATGATTCCATCAACAACGGTTGATCTTGATCTTGAAACTGCGCCTAAATTGTTGCGTTTAATTGACATGTTAGAAGACTGTGACGATGTACAAAACGTATATCATAACGGTGAAATTAGTGATGAAGTTGCAGCTCAGCTGTAATTTTAAGGAGATTTAGAATGAAATTAGCTAAAGTATTACCTGCAATGGCCGCTCTTGTTGTTTTATCAGCTTGTGCAAGCGATGCACCAAAAATGGAAAACAAGGCAGAGCAAACTGCAGCACCTACTGTAACGGATAAAACAGTCGTTTATACTTGTAATAAGAAAACTGTAACTGCAGTTTATCAATTCGAAAACCAAGAGCCAACAGCGGCAATGGTAATGGTAGGCAACAAAGTTGTTGCGAAAGATTTTGCTCGTGATGCAGCTCAAAAAGACTTCACTTCATTTACTTCAGGCAAATATGTTTGGAACGTAGATAGTGGTTTAACTTTAGATAAATTTGATTCTGTTGCGCCAGTAAATCTTTTAATCAAAGGCAAAAAAGCAGATAAAATTGTTGTGAAAAACTGTGATGTAGATGCAAAAGCAACTGCAAAAGCAAACCAATAATTAACGCTAAAAACGGCCGGCATTGACCGGCCGTTTATTTTTGAGAATTTATGAGTATTATTTTAGGCATTGACCCTGGTTCTCGTGTAACGGGCTATGGTGTGATTAGACAAAATGGTCGCCATTTAGAATATCTCGGCAGTGGAGCAATCCGCACGCAGGTCGAGGATTTACCTACACGATTAAAACGAATTTATGCCGGTGTGACAGAAATCATTACACAATTTCAGCCCGATATGTTTGCCATTGAACAAGTGTTTATGGCTAAAAATGCGGATTCAGCTTTAAAACTGGGGCAAGCACGTGGTACGGCGATTGTGGCAGCAGTGAACCATGATTTACCTGTATTTGAATATGCGGCTCGCTTGGTGAAACAGACTGTCGTAGGGATTGGTTCTGCAGATAAAGTTCAAGTACAAGATATGGTGACACGAATTTTGAAGCTATCAGACAAACCACAAGCAGATGCGGCAGATGCTTTGGCCATTGCGATCACTCATGCTCACACTATTCAGCATTCCTTACATATTGCGGGCTCGGTCAAAACCACAGAAACTCACGAAAAAATGACCGCACTTTTAAAAACAAGGTATAGCCGAGGTCGATTTAGATTAAAAATTTAACTGGATTAATATCCAGTTTTATTTTATTCTATGCAAAAATTTTTTACATGGAAATCTTATGATCGGTCGTTTAAAAGGCATCTTATTAGAAAAACAACCTCCTGAAATTTTGCTTGATGTACAAGGCGTCGGTTACGAATTATTGTTACCGATGACCAGTTTTTATGACTTACCTGAAATCGGACAAGAAACTACTTTATTTACCCATCTTGTTGTACGTGAAGATGCTCATCTTCTTTTTGGATTTGCCCAAAAAACTGACCGCACTTTATTCCGTGAATTAATTAAAACCAATGGTGTTGGACCTAAATTGGCACTCGCGATTTTATCAGCTATGTCAGTAGAGCAGTTTGCTTACGCTATTGAGCGAGAAGAACTATCAAAATTAGTTAAAATTCCAGGTGTGGGCAAGAAAACGGCTGAACGTTTATTGGTGGAGTTAAAAGGGAAGTTTAAGGATGTTCGTCAAAGTGATTTCTTTGTGGAGAGCAAACATATTCCTTCAACTTCAGAATTGCGCCAAGCTGAGAGCTCAGCAGATGAAGCGGTTGCTGCATTGATTGCATTAGGCTATAAACCAACCGATGATGAAAAAATGGTGAAAAAAGTGGCTAAAGCAGACTTAACCAGTGAGCAATTAATTCGCGAAGCTTTAAAAGCCGCATTATAAAGATTAAACAGATATGATCGAAGCAGATAGAATTATTAGCAGTCAGGCAAAAATGGATGAAGATGTCATCGATCGTGCGATTCGTCCAAAGCTTTTAGCGGACTATGTGGGGCAGCCACAAGTACGAGAGCAAATGGATATTTTTATTAAGGCGGCAAAATTGCGTCAAGATGCCTTAGATCATCTTTTGATCTTTGGCCCTCCAGGTTTAGGAAAAACAACGCTTGCTAATATTGTGGCAAATGAAATGGGTGTGAATATCCGCACCACATCAGGGCCCGTACTTGAAAAAGCGGGCGATTTAGCGGCAATGCTGACAAATCTTGAACCGCATGATGTGTTGTTTATTGATGAAATTCACCGTCTTTCCCCTGCGATTGAAGAAGTGCTTTATCCAGCAATGGAAGATTATCAGCTGGATATTATGATTGGTGAAGGGCCAGCAGCACGTTCAATTAAATTGGATTTACCACCTTTCACATTAATTGGCGCAACAACTCGGGCTGGTTCGTTAACTTCGCCACTACGTGATCGTTTCGGTATCGTTCAACGTTTAGAATTTTATTCTGTTGAAGATTTAACTTCTATTGTGACAAGAAGTGCCTCTTGCTTAAATCTAGAATTAGAAGATAAAGCCGCTTTTGAAGTCGCGCGTCGTTCACGTGGTACGCCTCGTATTGCAAACCGTTTATTGCGCCGCGTTCGAGATTTTGCAGATGTGCGTAATGATGGCATTATTTCGGCAGACATTGCGAAACAAGCGCTTTCAATGTTAGATGTAGATGATGCGGGCTTTGATTACTTAGATAGAAAATTGCTTACCGCAGTGATTGAACGTTTTGATGGAGGTCCAGTTGGGTTAGATAACTTGGCAGCAGCAATAGGTGAAGAACGAGACACTATCGAGGATGTTTTAGAACCTTACTTGATTCAACAAGGATTTTTACAGCGTACACCTCGAGGCCGAATTGCGACTTCGTTAACTTATCGACACTTCGGACTTCAGAAGCCGTCAGAATAAGGGATATAAAAAAGGACATATTGATATCAATATGTCCTTTCTTTTTAAAACTTGATTAGTTAGTTTCTTCAGTATAGCTCTTCATGCTATTTAATCTTGCTAAACCCACATCACAGCTCTTTTGTTGAGTCGCTAATTCCATTTCAAGAATTTGCTGTTTGCTTTGATTAAGTTTACTTTTGATTTTACCTACTTGAGTGTGAGTGCCAGGCTGTTTTTCTGCTTGAGCAATCAAATTTTCTGTTTCTTTAAATAACTGTGCGCATTGTTGTGGAAGAGCAGCTTTGTTTTCTGTAAGAGGTGCTGCAGTGGCTGATAGTGCCACAGAACCGAAAAGTGCGGTCAAAATTAAATAAATTTTCTTCATTATTAATCCCTACAAATCTTTCCAAATATTACTAGGCTAAAAAATAGCAAAATCTTGTCGCGCTGTCTAGTGGTTATTTTGTCTCTTTCTTTTCGATAAAGTTTCCTTGCGGTAGAGACAAATTTTTCTTCCCTAGATAAAAAAACACAAAATTTGATACAGATCAATTTCACTACTTTTATGCAAAATGGGGTATTTTGTAATTTATATCAAAAAATGTGATCAATATAACGGTTTTTTCTATTTTTTATCCTCATAAATAGTAGTAGAATAGGGCAAAATTTTGAATGTTTATATTGTAATCGGTTACTGCATTCTGTTTTGAGAATAGAAAAGGCAATTATTACGTAAATAATTCAATGTTTCTTAACGATTTTTGTTGAGTAGTTTGGGGTGATTATTTGGGATTATCCTTGGTAATCATAAAGTGAAAATCTTGTAGATTTATACAAGGAGTTGAGATGTTAGACGTTGTTGATCTCTCACGCTTGCAGTTTGCGTTAACTGCGTTATATCACTTCATTTTTGTACCATTAACATTAGGTTTATCTTTCGTTCTTGTGATCATGGAAACCATTTATGTTAAAACGGGCAAAGAAGTATATAAAGATATGACTAAATTCTGGGGTAAGTTATTTGGTATTAACTTTGCTCTAGGGGTAACGACCGGTATTATCATGGAGTTCCAATTCGGGACAAACTGGTCTTATTATTCTCACTATGTAGGTGATATTTTCGGTGCACCATTAGCGATCGAAGCATTACTTGCATTCTTCTTAGAATCCACTTTCGTGGGTCTATTCTTCTTCGGTTGGGATCGTTTAACTAAAGGTAAACACTTACTCGCAACTTACTGCGTAGCCTTTGGTTCAAACCTTTCAGCAATGTGGATTTTAGTGGCAAACGGTTGGATGCAACATCCGGTAGCGGCAGAATTTAACTTTGAAACCGTTCGTATGGAAATGACCAGCTTCTTAGATCTTTGGTTAAACCCAGTTGCTCAAAGTAAATTCTTACATACATTAACAGCAGGTTATTCAACCGGTGCAATGTTTGTATTAGGTATTAGTGCATTCTATTTATTAAAAGGCCGTGATATTGGTTTTGCTAAACGTTCATTCTCTGTTGCTGCAACCTTTGGCTTTATCGCTGCATCAGCGGTATTAATTATGGGTGATGAATCAGGTTACGACATCGGTAAAGCACAACCTGTGAAATTAGCTGCAATGGAAGCTGAGTTTGATACTCATCCTGCTCCAGCGCCATTCCATCCAGTTGCGATTCCAAATACTGCTGAAATGAAAAATGATTTTGCGATTGATATCCCTTATTTAGGTGGTTTAATTGCAACGCGTTCTTTAGATACTGAAATTATTGGCTTGAAAGAGATTCAAGCGAAAAATGAAGGTCGTGTTCGTAACGGTATGGTTGCTTATGATTTATTCACTCAATTAAAAGCAGAGAAAAAATCAGCAGGTCACGTAAATCCAGAAACTAAAGCAAAATTTGATGAAGTCAAAGGTGATTTAGGTTTTGGTTTATTATTAAAACGTTACACAGATAAAGTTGTTGATGCAACAGATGAACAAATTAAACAAGCGGCTCGTGATACAATTCCAAATGTAGGTCCTAACTTCTGGGCGTTCCGTGGTATGTTAGCGGCAGGTGGTTTAATTATTTTATTAACCTTCGGCGCATTTGTTCAGAATTTACGTAATAAAGTCACATCTTCTCGCTTATTGCTTAAAGCATTGCTTTGGGGTATCCCATTGCCAATCTTAGCGATTGAATTTGGTTGGTTCTTAGCTGAATTTGGTCGTCAACCGTGGGCGATTTATGAAGTATTACCGGTAGGTGTATCTGCCTCTAACTTGAGTGTAGGTGACTTATGGTTCTCTATCGGTTTAATTTGTGTACTTTACTTCTTCTTCATCATTGCGGAAATGTATTTGATGTTTAAATATGCACGTTTAGGTCCAAGTGCATTGAAAACCGGCAAATACTATTTTGAGCAATCATCTAAATAAGCAGGAGATGAATTATGCTTGATTATGAAATTCTACGTATTATTTGGTGGGTGCTAGTTATCGTATTGCTTATCGGTTTCTCTGTAACAGATGGATTCGATATGGGCGTGACCGCACTTTTACCCGTAGCAGGTAAGAAAGAAGTAGAAAGACGTATTATGATTAACTCTATTGCTCCACACTGGGATGGTAACCAAGTTTGGTTATTAACTGCTGGTGGTGCAATCTTCGCGGCATGGCCGATTGTTTATTCTGTAGCGTTTTCAGGCTTCTATATTGCCTTATTCCTTGTGTTAGCTGCGTTATTCTTCCGTCCAATTGGTTTTGAATATCGTGCGAAAATTGATAATCCAACATGGCGTGCTGTGTGGGATTGGGGCTTATTTGCGGGTGGTTTTGTACCTGCATTGGTATTTGGTGTAGCATTTGGTAATTTATTACAAGGTGTACCATTCGAATTAAACGAGCTTTCACAAGCAACTTACACCGGTTCTTTCTTTGCATTATTAAACCCATTCGCATTACTTTGCGGCGTGTTAAGCCTTGCAATGTTAGTGACTCACGGTGCAAACTGGTTACAAATGAAAACCACTGCTGCATTGCGTGATCGTGCAAGAGCAATTACACAAATTGGTGCATTAGTAACATTAATTACTTTTGTACTTGCAGGTGTGTGGCTTTCATTCAAAGACGGTTATGTGGTAACTAGCACGATTGATCATTTTGCAGCATCAGCACCAGCTTCAGGTAAGCAAGTAGCAGTTGAAGCAGGTGCATGGTTCAAAAACTTCAATGAAAATCCAGCTTTATGGGCGTTCCCAGTATTAGCTGTGGTTGGTGCATTATTAAATGTGGTTGCATCTAAAGCAAATCGTTGTGGTTTTGCATTCTTCTTCTCTGTATTAACAATGGCTGGTGTGATTATTACTGCGGCAGTATCAATGTTCCCATTTGTAATGCCTTCAAGTACTCACCCTGAACAAAGCTTGTTAATGTGGGATGCAACGTCAAGTGAATTAACATTAACTTTAATGTTCTACTTGGCATTAGTATTTGTTACTATCTCATTGCTTTACACCATTTGGTCATACTACAAAATGTTTGGTCGCTTGGATGAAAGCTTTGTTGAAGACAACAAAAACTCATTATACTAAGGAGAAACAATATGTTATATGTAATTTGGGTAGTGGGTGTGTTGACTGCAGTTATGGTGAGTGCTAAATTAACCATTGGCAAAGAAAAGTCAGGTAAATTTGACGAGTAATGATGATTAATTCACTCTATCAATTAAGTAATAAGGGTTCCTTGCGAACCCTTTCGTTTATTTTAGCGTTATTTTTAACCGCGGCTTTCTTTTTAAATTTAAATCAATTTTCGACCGCACTTCGTACTGCACATCCAGCTTGGATTCTTGCGATTTTTTGGGGATTGATTAATTTGTGGATCCACGGTATCGGATTCGATATTCGCCGAGCAATATGGCAGCTCGTTTTCTTGCCATTTATTGGTTATTTCACCACAATAATTGCCATTGTTCAGCATTGGTTTTTATAAGAACGATAGACAAATATTATTATTTGGCGCTTGCACATCTAATGAACAGGTTCTAAAATAAGCGGCTTGTTATGGCTGATAATTTGAGCATTATTTTGAATAACCAATGTTTTACCTTTCCGGTTCGTGTTTATTATGAGGACACGGATGCTGGCGGAGTAGTGTATCACGCACGTTACTTACATTTCTTTGAGCGTGCGCGAACTGAATATTTAAGAACGCTTAATTTTTCCCAACAATCATTATTGCAGGAACAACAATTAGCTTTTGTGGTCAAAACCATGTCTATTGACTATTGTATTCCGGCAAAATTGGATGATTATCTTATTGTCGAAACGGAAATAACGGCAGTGAAAGGAGCAACAATTCTCTTTGAACAGCGGTTAGTTCGTGAGGCAGTGGTGTTATCAAAGGCTACTGTTAAGGTAGCCTGTGTTGATCTAGGCAAAATGAAACCTGTCGCAATTCCTGAAGAATTAAAAGCGGCATTTTTAAAGTAAATAACTTTTCGGAGTATGCAATGACTGCAGAATTGAACTTTTTAGATCTTTTTCTAAAAGCGAGTATCGTTGTTCAACTTGTAATTGTGATCTTGATTTCGTTCTCAATTATTTCTTGGGCAATCATCATTCAACGTAGCCGTATTTTGACGAGCGCGTTAAAAGAAGCGAATACTTTTGAAGATCGTTTCTGGTCTGGTGAAGATTTAAATAAACTTTATGATGGTTTATCTAATCGTCGTGAAGTATTAACTGGTAGCGAACAAATTTTCTTTGTTGGTTTTAAAGAATTCTCTCGCTTAAAACAAGTGAACGCAGATGCCCCAGAAGCAATCATTAAAGGTACCACCCGTGCGATGAACCTTGCGATGAATCGTGAAGTAGAAGCGCTTGAAAGTCGTGTACCTTTCTTAGCAACAGTGGCTTCTGTCAGTCCATATATTGGTTTATTTGGTACCGTTTGGGGGATCATGCACGCATTTATGGCATTAAGTGGTGCGAAACAAGCAACATTACAAATGGTTGCTCCAGGTATCGCAGAAGCCTTGATCGCAACAGCAATCGGTTTGTTTGCGGCGATTCCAGCTGTAATGGCGTATAACCGTTTAAGCTTACGTGTAAATGCGATTGAACAAAATTATGGTAACTTCATTGATGAATTCACCACAATTTTACATCGTCAAGCTTTTGGTAAAGCGCCCCATTAAAAATAAATGAAAAATTGACCGCACTTCGCAAATCAAACAAAAAGTGCGGTGGATTTTAGCGAAGTTTTAGAGGAAATTATGGCTCGTCGTCAGCGTAAAGACATTAAATCTGAAATTAACATCGTGCCATTTCTCGATGTTCTTTTAGTTTTAGTGTTAATTTTTATGGCAACCGCGCCGATTATCAGTCAGAGCGTTCAAGTGGAACTCCCTGATTCGGTGCAAAGTCAAAATGTATCAAATGAAGATAAAACACCGGTTATTTTAGAAGTAGCAGGTGTTGGGCAGTATTCGATTTCTATTGGTGGTCAACGCCAAGAAGGCCTTAACGAAGAAATGGTAACCCAATTATCAAAACAAGAATTTGATAAAGACAATAACACAATGTTCTTAGTGGGCGGAGCAAAAGATGTACCTTATGAAGAAGTGATTAAAGCACTGAATTTACTACATCTTGCCGGCATTAAGTCTGTGGGTTTAATGACCAACCCGATTTAAGAATAAGTAGGTAAAACCGTGCAGAATAATCGACGAAAAAAACGTGCAAATGAGTTTGTCATCTCTATTGCGATGCACCTTGCATTGTTTGGTTTGTTGATTTGGAGCTCTCTTTATCAAACCGTTGAAATAATGGGTGGTGGAGAAGGTGAAGGTGATGCCATGGGAGCTGTGATGGTCGATACTGGCAGCGCAGCGCAGGAATGGGGACGTATTCAACAACAGAAAAAAGGTCAAACTGATAAACAGAAAAAACCAGAACCTGTAGTCGAAGAGAAAAAACCAGAGCCTGAACCTGAACCAAATCAGCAAGAAATTGCGAAACAAGAAGAGATTAAGCGTCAGCAGGAAATTCAACGTCAAAAAGAACTTGAAAAACAAAAGCAGCAAGAAATTGAAAAGCAAAAACAGCAACAAGAGCTTGCTCGTCAAGAGGCGTTAGAAAAACAAAAACAAGCTGAAGAAGCGAAAGCAAAACAAGCAGCTGAAGCGGCGAAATTAAAAGCTGATGCAGAGGCAAAACGTTTAGAAGCAGCTGCTAAACAGGCAGAGGAAGAGGCAAAAGCTAAAGCGCAAGCTGAAGCTCAAAAAGCGAAAGAAAAAGCGGAAGCAGATGCTAAAGCCAAGGCTGAGGCAAAAGCGAAAGCGGATGCCGAAGCAAAAGCGAAGGCTAAGGCAGAAGCCGATGCGAAAGCCAAAGCGGAAGCCGATGCGAAGGCGAAAGCAAAAGCTGAGGCTGATGCAAAAGCGAAAGCCGATGCTGAGGCGAAAGCAAAGGCTGAAGCAAAAGCTAAAGCGGATGCAGAAGCGAAAGCGAAGGCTGAAGCAAAAGCTAAGGCAGATGCAGAAGCGAAAGCAAAAGCTGATGCAGCAAAACGTAAAGCAGATCAAGCGGCTTTAGATGACTTCATGAACGGCGGAGATGTCGGTGGTGGTAGTGCATCTAAAGGTGGTAATGCAAATAAAGGCGGTACACAAGGCAGTGGTGCAGGACTTGGTGCTGGAGATGGTGGTAAAGTTGGTGACCAATATGCGGGTGTCATTAAACGTGAAATTCAACGCCGTTTCTTAAAAGACCCAAGCTTTGCCGGTAAAGTTTGTAGCATTAAAATCCAACTCGGTCGAGATGGTACGATTTTAGGCTACCAACGCGTTTCAGGACCTGATGATATTTGTACTGCAGCATTAAGTGCGGTAGCTAGAACGAAAAAAGTTCCAGCAGCACCATCTGATGCTATTTATGAGAAATATAAAGCGCCGACTATCGATTTTGATATCAATGCTCGATAATCGGTTTTAGGAAAGTAACAACGTTAAAATAAGGTGATTAAATGAAATTGATCAAACGTGTTATGGGGCTATTTGTGGTGATGTTTGCATTTGCAAGCACAGCAATGGCAGAAGATGAAGTTCGAATTGTGATTGATGAAGGTGTTGATGGCGCTCGTCCTATCGCAGTTGTTCCTTTCGCAGGTTCTGCACCTGAAAATATTGGTCAAATTGTTGCAGATGACTTACGTAATAGTGGTAAATTTAACCCAATTCCAGTAAGTCAAATGCCACAACAACCAACGACTGCAGCAGAAGTGAAACCAGAAGCTTGGACTGCTTTAGGTATTGATGCTGTTGTGGTTGGTCAAGTAACATCAACTGGTAGCGGTTATAACATTTCTTATCAGTTAGTTGATACTGTGGGCGCATCAGGTACACCAGGTGCAGTGCTTGCACAAAATAGCTATACAGTGACTAATAAATGGTTGCGTTACGGTGCACATACTGTGAGTGATGAAGTATTTGAAAAATTAACTGGTATTCGTGGTGCATTTAGAACGCGTATTGCTTATGTAGTACAAAAAAATGGTGGATCACAACCTTATGAAGTTCGTGTAGCAGATTATGATGGTTACAATCAATTCATCGTAAATCGTAGCTCACAACCAATTATGTCTCCAGCATGGTCTCCAGATGGTAAACGTTTAGCTTACGTATCTTTTGAGAACAAAAAATCACAACTTGTTGTACAAGACTTAGGTTCTGGTTCTCGTAAAGTGGTTGCTTCTTTCCCAGGACATAACGGTGCACCAGCGTTCTCTCCAGACGGTTCTAAACTCGCATTTGCGTCTTCACAAGATGGTTTATTAAACATCTATGTAATGAGTTCAAATGGCGGTACACCTACTCAATTAACTCGCGGTGCGGGTAATAATACAGAGCCATCATGGTCTCCAGATGGTAGCTCAATTCTCTTTACTTCAGATAGAAGTGGCTCACCACAAGTTTATCGCATGAGCGCAAGTGGTGGTGGTGCATCACCAGTTGGTGGTCGCGGTAGTGCGCAAATCAGTAGTGATGGTAAAACACTTGTGATGATCAACGGTAATAACAACGTGGTGAAACAAGATCTCACCAGTGGTAGCTCTGAAGTATTAAGTACATCTTTCTTAGGTGAAAGTCCAAGTATTTCTCCTAATGGTATCATGATTATTTACAGCTCTACACAAGGGCTAGGAAAGGTGTTACAATTAGTTTCTGCAGATGGTCGCTTTAAAGCGAGTCTTCCAGGAAGTAATGGCCAAGTGAAATTTCCAGCTTGGTCTCCATACTTGACTAAATAAAAAAACTCATTGAGGAGAAATCTAATGAACAAATTTGTTAAATCATTATTAGTTGCTGGTTCAGTAGCTGCATTAGCAGCATGTAGCTCATCAAACAACGATGCAGCAGGCAACGGTGCTAACAACGGTCAAACTTTCGGTGGTTACTCTGTTGAAGATCTTCAACAACGTTACAACACCGTTTACTTCGGTTTCGATAAATTCAACATCGAAGGTGAATACGTTCAAATCTTAGATGCGCACGCTGCATACTTAAATGCAACTCCAGCTTCTAAAGTTGTTGTTGAAGGTAACACTGACGAACGTGGTACTCCAGAGTACAACATCGCTTTAGGTCAACGTCGTGCTGATGCAGTTAAAGGTTTCTTAGCTGGTAAAGGTGTTGACGCTGGTAAAGTATCAACTGTTTCTTACGGTGAAGAAAAACCTGCAGTGTTAGGTCACGATGAAGCAGCATACTCTAAAAACCGTCGTGCAGTGTTAGCATACTAATTTTTAGAGAATTTTGATTCTTAGAAAAAAGGAGGGTAGAAATACTCTTCTTTTTTATTTGCCCTAAGATATTGTCAGAAATTGACGAGTATTCACGCAATTAACACAATTTCTTCAGATTTTTCTTGCGTCAGAAAATAAAATCGGTAATATACGCACCTGTTACGAAATGATGTGGGTCGTTAGCTCAGTCGGTAGAGCAGCGGACTTTTAATCCGTTGGTCGAAGGTTCGAATCCTTCACGACCCACCACTTTTATTTCGAAGAATTCCCAGATGGGTCGTTAGCTCAGTCGGTAGAGCAGCGGACTTTTAATCCGTTGGTCGAAGGTTCGAATCCTTCACGACCCACCACCTATTTTACAAATCATGATTAAACCGGTTGGGTTGTTAGCTCAGTTGGTAGAGCAGCGGACTCTTAATCCGTCGGTCGAGAGTTCGAGCCTCTCACAGCCCACCAGTCAACATTTTATCATCCTGTTTATCAATAAATTTACAAAAAAGTAAAATATTTTTAAAATTCTTGACTATATTTAGCGGTTATTATGGTAGAATATCCACAAATTTAAGTCGGGCTTAAAATGTTACAAAATATTCGTATTGTTTTGGTTGAAACATCGCATAGTGGAAATATCGGTTCTGCAGCACGCGCGATGAAAACGATGGGATTATCCAACCTTTACTTAGTGTCACCAAAATCGGTAGATGAGCAATCTATTGCGTTAGCTGCAGGCGCTGATGACGTAGTACGTAATGCTCACATCGTTGATACTTTTGAACAAGCAATAGAAGATTGCTCATTAGTGATTGGTACCAGTGCGAGATTACGCCATTTACAGAGTACACTGATTGAACCGAGAGAATGTGCAGAAAAAGCTTGTGCACATCAAGGTCAAGTGGCGATTGTATTTGGTCGTGAACGTGTTGGACTCACAAATGAAGAATTACTTAAATGCCATTATCATTTAACTATTCCTGCGAATCCTGAGTATTCCTCGCTAAATTTAGCGATGGCAGTGCAGTTGGTAAGTTATGAAATGCGAATGGCATTTTTAGTCAAAGAGAGAACGGAAAGTACACTTTCAACAATAGAAAATATCTATCCAACAGCACAAGAAATGGAATATTTTTTTGCTCATACGGAACAGGTTTATAAGTCTCTTGGTTTTATTCAAAATCAAGGGGTTATGCAAAAATTGAGACGGCTTTATAACCGTTCTTCTTTGGAAAAAAATGAATTAAATATTTTGCGTGGAATGTTAAGTGCGGTTGAAAAACGCCTTGAACTGCAAAAAGAGTAAAATTGACTATCATAGTCAGATATGTAAACTATCTAAATGACGATTAATAGGGATGCTTTATGAAGCTTACATCTAAAGGACGATATGCGGTTACCGCAATTTTAGATATCGCATTACATGCTGGAACCGATCCGGTTTGTTTGGCAGATATTTCAGAACGTCAAAGTATTTCACTTTCGTATCTTGAGCAATTATTTGCAAAATTGCGTCGAGGTGGATTAGTAAAAAGCGTTCGAGGCCCAGGTGGTGGCTATCGTTTAGCATTGCCAGCCGATCAAATTTCTATCGGTATGGTGATCTCTGCCGTCAATGAGAACATTAATGTCACAAGATGTCTTGGAAAAGGAAATTGTAAAGGTGGTGTTGAATGTTTAACTCATTCTTTATGGCAAGATTTGAGTGATCGAATTTCTGATTTTTTAGATGAGATTACGTTAGCTGAACTTGTAGAGAAAAAATCAGGGAAGCACAAAGTTCATAAAGATTTTGATGACTTGGTTGTCGTTAACCAATAATAGGAAAGTAGATTAAAGTGCGGTCAAATTGATAGCATTTTTTGTAGTTTTTAGGAGTGAAAATGAAATTACCCATTTATTTAGATTATGCAGCAACATGTCCAGTTGATGAACGTGTGGCTAAAAAAATGATGGAATATCTAACCATTGATGGTGTATTCGGTAATCCAGCATCTCGTTCACATAAATTTGGCTGGCAAGCAGAAGAAGCGGTTGATATTGCACGTAATCAAATTGCTGATTTGATTGGTGCAGATTCTCGTGAAATTGTGTTTACTTCAGGCGCAACAGAAGCAGATAACCTTGCAATTAAAGGTGCGGCGCACTTTTATCAAACAAAAGGTAAGCACATTATTACTTGCAAAACTGAACATAAAGCTGTATTGGATACTTGTCGTCAGTTAGAACGTGAAGGCTTTGAAGTGACCTATTTAGAGCCAGAAGAAGATGGTTTAATCGATCTTGAGAAATTCAAAGCTGCATTACGTCCAGATACGATTCTTGTGTCAATTATGCACGTGAATAATGAGATTGGCGTGATCCAGGATATTAAAGCAATTGGTGAGCTTTGCCGTGCAAATAAAACGATTTTCCACGTAGATGCGACCCAAAGTGTCGGTAAAGTCGAAATTAATCTTGCCGAATTACCGGTTGATTTGATGTCAATGTCTAGCCATAAATTGTACGGACCAAAAGGTATCGGTGCATTATATGTTTGTCGTAAACCTCGCGTTCGTTTAGAAGCAATTATCCATGGTGGTGGTCACGAGCGTGGTATGCGTTCTGGTACATTACCTGTACACCAAATTGTTGGTATGGGTGAAGCTTATCGTATTGCAAAAGAAGAAATGGCGACAGAGATTCCTCGTATCAGAGCTTTACGCGATCGTTTATATAATGGCTTGAAAGAAATTGAAGAAACCTATGTAAATGGCTCAATGGAACACCGTGTAGCAAATAACTTGAACATCAGCTTTAACTATGTTGAAGGTGAATCATTAATGATGGCATTGCGTGATGTGGCAGTTTCTTCTGGTTCTGCTTGTACTTCAGCGAGTCTAGAACCATCTTATGTATTACGTGCATTAGGTCGTAATGATGAATTAGCACATAGCTCAATTCGTTTCACACTTGGTCGTTGGACAACGGAAGAAGAAATTGATTACACCATTAATTTAACACGTAATGCAGTAGCAAAACTTCGTGAATTATCGCCACTTTGGGATATGTTCAAAGAAGGCATTGATTTAAACACTATTGAGTGGGCAGCCCACTAATTTTCAAGGCGGCTTGACCGCCTGATAGCAACTTATTTAGGAAAGGAAAAGAATATGGCATACAGCGAAAAAGTTATCGATCATTACGAAAATCCACGCAATGTTGGTTCAATGGACAAAAAAGATAATTCAGTAGGAACGGGTATGGTTGGCGCACCGGCTTGTGGTGACGTTATGCAGTTACAAATCAAAGTAAATGATAGCGGCATTATTGAAGATGCGAAATTTAAAACTTATGGTTGTGGTTCAGCGATTGCATCAAGTTCTTTAATTACCGAATGGGTAAAAGGTAAATCTTTAGATGAAGCCGGCGCAATAAAAAACAGCCAAATTGCGGAAGAACTTGAATTACCACCGGTAAAAGTTCACTGCTCGATTTTAGCAGAAGACGCAATTAAAGCCGCTATCGCTGACTATAAAAATAAACAAGGTAAGTAATCAAAGTGCGGTTGAAAATGACCGCACTTTATCAATTTAAGGATCAGAATATGTCTATAACACTCACTGAAAAAGCGGCAGAACGAGTTCGTACTTTTCTTGCAAACCGTGGAAAAGGCATCGGTTTACGCTTAGGTGTGAAAACATCAGGTTGTTCGGGTTTAGGCTATGTGCTTGAATTCGTTGATGTGCTCAATGATGACGATCTTGTTTTTGAGCAGCATGGCGTGAAAGTGGTAGTCGATCCAAAAAGCTTGGTTTATTTAGATGGCATTGAGCTAGATTATGTCAAAGAAGGCTTGAACGAAGGCTTTAAATATAACAATCCAAATGTGAAAGAATCATGTGGATGCGGTGAAAGTTTCCATGTTTAAGGAATAAAGATGACAGATCCTTTTGCTATTTTTGATTTGCCCGTTGCTTTCAATGTTGATCAAATCCTTTTGTCTGAACGCTATTTAGTGCTTCAAAAGAGTTTGCATCCAGATAATTTTGTTACAGCAGATGCGCAAGAACAACGCATTGCAATGCAAAAGTCGACAGAAGTTAATGATGCATTAAAAACCTTGAAAGACCCAATTTTACGTGCGGAAGCAATTATTGCGTTAAATACGGGAGAAGCACAGGATTTAGAACAAAAGAGCACGCAAGATGTCACATTTTTGATGCAGCAATTAGAATGGCGAGAAGAGCTCGAAAATATTGAGCAAAGCCAGGATGAGAATGCATTAGAATCCTTTGCGAAACGCGTTAAAAAAGAAACAAAAGAAATGTTGACCGCACTTGAGGCACAGCTTAATGAGCAACAATGGTCAACTGCTGCACAATTCTGCGATAAATTACGTTTTCTAAAAAAATTGGCGGATGAAATTAGCCAAGTAGAAGAACGTCTATTTGAATTATAATCTTGAGGGCGTTTAATACGCCCTTTTCGCTATTGATAAATGGGCTGCCGCCCTCATACTAATGAAACCCGATTATGCAAACTTTAGAACAACTGACTGATGCCTCAAAATCTGCGTGGGTAACCATTTCCCAATGGATTGAGCGCGCTCGTAATCATTGTGAGGTGATTAAAAAAGATCAATCTAGTGCAGAACGTGAGCTTTTCACTATGCAAATGCCCACTTCTTCTCCGATGGGCGCTGTAATTTATGAAACCGGTGGCATTTTAATCCATCATGGTTGGTTGCGTATATTAGGTTCTGGCAGCTTTAAATTACCACGTGGATTAATGGACTGGAATTTCAGCAAATCCTTTAATCAATCAGGTGATAAACCAAAATATTTGCTCGTTGCAGATGATGTCATTGGAGGGTATTTTGCCTTAAATGGTGGTTCTTTAGGGGATAATCTTGGCAAGATTTACTATTTTTCGCCGAAAGACTTAACTTGGCATGATTTAAATTTTACCTATACGGATTTCTTAGCTTGGGCATTAAATGGTGACATTGAAGCGTTTTACCAAAATCTGTTTTGGCAAAATTGGCAAGAAGATGTAAAACAACTCGATGGTAACCACATGATTGTTTTTACACCAGAGCTTTCGGAAGATAAGACGACTGAGATTAATCAGCGTGAACGACGCGAAGTCAATATTGAAACCCATTACAACGCAAGTTTCACCGAACAAGATAAATTTGCACAAGCTTATTCAGTGGCATAACGAGCCCTTAACGAATTAATTATTAGAGATAAAAAGAGATATGGCATTACTCCAAATTGCAGAGCCAGGACAAACGGCTGCACCCCATCAACATCGTCTTGCAGTAGGGATTGATTTAGGTACAACGAATTCTTTAGTTGCCGCTGTGCGTAGCGGTCAAGCCACCATTTTGAATGATGAACAAGAAAGAAGCCTTGTGCCTTCAGTGGTTTATTATGGTGAAAATGAAAAACTTGTGGGTAATGAAGCGTTTGCTAAAGCTGCAATTGATCCTAAAAATACGATTATTTCGGTCAAACGTCTGATTGGTCGTAGTCTTGCAGATGTGCAATCACGTTACACAAACTTGCCCTATGAGTTTGTGGCAAGTGAAAATGGCTTGCCATTATTGGTGACACATCAAGGCAAAAAAAGCCCGATTGAAGTCTCTGCAGATATTTTATCTCGTTTAAATCATATCGCTGAACAACGCCTAGCAGGTGAGCTTTCAGGTGTAGTGATTACCGTACCTGCTTATTTTGATGATGCTCAACGCCAAAGTACAAAAGATGCGGCACGTCTCGCAGGGTTAAATGTATTACGTTTATTAAATGAACCCACTGCTGCAGCAGTGGCGTATGGCTTAGATAGCGGAAAAGAAGGCGTCATTGCTGTTTATGACTTAGGTGGCGGTACCTTTGATATCTCGATTTTACGCTTGTCTAAAGGTGTATTTGAAGTCTTAGCAACAGGTGGAGATACTGCCTTAGGTGGTGATGATTTTGACCATTTAATTGCCGATTGGATTGTTGAACAAGCGGGTATTAAACCACAAAATGTCAATGAGCAACGTGAGCTTTTAAGTTTAGCCACACAAACTAAAATTGCCTTAACAAGTGCACAAAGTGCGGTTATTTCTTGGCGTGGATTTGAAGGTGAATTAAGCCGTGAGCAATTCAATGAATTAATCCACTCATTGGTAAAACGTTCTTTATTAACCTGCCGTCGAGCATTGAAAGATGCGCATGTTGAAGCTGAAGATGTGCAAGAAGTGGTCATGGTGGGTGGCTCAACTCGCGTCCCTTATGTTCGTGAACAAGTAGGAGAGTTCTTCGGTAAAACACCATTGACCTCTATCGACCCAGATAAAGTAGTTGCCTTAGGTGCAGCAATTCAAGCGGATATTTTAGTAGGCAACAAGAATGACAGTGATATGTTGTTACTCGATGTTGTGCCGCTTTCTTTAGGTATTGAAACCATGGGCGGTTTAGTGGAGAAAATCATTCCACGTAATACCACGATTCCAGTGGCACGCGCACAAGAATTTACTACCTTTAAAGATGGCCAAACTGCGATGACGGTACACGTGGTACAAGGGGAACGTGAATTAGTAGATGATTGCCGTTCTTTAGGTCGTTTTACGTTGCGTGGCATTCCACCAATGGTAGCGGGTGCAGCCCATATTCGAGTGACTTATCAAGTGGATGCGGATGGCTTATTAAGTGTGACCGCGATGGAGAAATCTACTAAAGTCCAAGCATCGATTCAAATTAAGCCTTCTTATGGTTTAACGGATGAAGAAGTAACGGCAATGATTAAAGCTTCTTTTGATAATGCACAAGATGATATGCAAGCACGTGAATTAGCCGAGCAACGTGTTGAGGCTGATCGTGTGATTGAAAGCGTGATTGTGGCATTACAGCAAGATGGGGCAGACTTATTAACCGAAGCTGAATTCCGCCAAATTGAAAGTGCATTGAAACAATTAATGGATGTAAAAGAAGGTACAGATCGTCATGCTATTGCGCAGGGAATTAAAGCTCTTGATGTGGCAACTCAAGAATTTGCGGCAAGACGAATGAATAAATCCATTAATCAAGCGCTGACAGGTAAATCTGTATCAGATATTGAGCAATAAAGTGCGGTTATAAATTAACGAGTTTTTTATATTGAGGAAAGTAATATGCCAAAAGTGATTTTTTTACCGAATGAAGAATTCTGTCCAGAGGGTATGGTGGTTGATGAAGCTGCAGGCGACAACTTATTAGAAGTGGCACATAATGCGGGTGTCGAAATTCATCACGCTTGCGATGGTTCTTGTGCTTGTACAACATGCCATGTAGTCATTCGTGAAGGGTTTGATTCATTAAATGAAGCTACCGATCAAGAAGAAGATATGCTGGATAAAGCATGGGGCTTAGAAATGGATAGCCGCCTTTCTTGCCAATGTGTTGTGGGTGATGAAGATTTAGTGGTGGAAATCCCTAAATATAATATTAACCATGCGAATGAGGCAGCCCACTAATGAAATGGACTGATGCACAACTTATCGCAGAAGAGCTGTATGATCGTAATCCCGATTTAGATCCTAAAACGGTACGTTTCACGGATTTGCATAAGTGGATTTGTGAACTAGAAGATTTTGATGATGATCCAATGAAATCTAACGAGAGTATTCTTGAAGCGATTTTGTTGAAATGGTTAGATGAATACGAGTAATCGATTAGATTAATAAAGCGAGTTGAGAGGCTCGCTTTTTTGTTTAAAGAATTCATTCCAAAATAAAACCGCACTTTATTGTTAAAGTGCGGTTCTTTTTATCGTTGTTTTTAATTATTTTTTCTTCGCGTATTTTAAGGAGTCAATAGCAACCGCAATGATGATAATGCTACCTTTGATAATATATTGCCAGTAAGGGTTTACGCCGATATAAGTTAAGCCATAGTTGATAACAGTAAAGATTAATACCCCAGTTACCACACCAATAATTGTACCCACACCACCAGCAAATGATACACCACCTACCACACAAGCCGCGATAGCATCCATTTCATACATAAAACCGAGGTTATTGGTTGCACTACCGATACGACCAGCTTCTAACATACCACCAAACGCATAGAAGATACCTGAAATCATATAGATAAGTGCAAGGTTACGAGCAACGTTTACACCTGACACTTTTGCTGCCTCAGGGTTACCACCGATAGCAAACACGTTTTTACCAAAACGAGTTTTATTCCAAAGCACCCACATAAAGATTGTCGCAACCGCCGCATAAATGGTGATATAAGACAGTTTAAAGTCACCAAAACGGAAGAAACCTTGTGCAAAAGTTGAGAAGTTTTCACTGAAACCTGCAATTGGTGAGCCACCTACTGCATCATAATAAAGTGAGTTTGCACCGTAAACGATAATCATCGTACCCATAGTAGCGATAAATGGCGTTACATTAAGATAAGCGATAACTAAACCATTGAATAACCCGACGATCCCACCAATTAAACATACAGTTAAAATTACAACTGGAATTGGCACTTCACCTAAATTTGGGAAAACACGGTTCATATTTTCCATGCCTTGCAAGAGCGTTGCAGCAACCACCGCCGCTAAACCTACCTGACGACCTGCAGATAAGTCAGTACCTTGTGTAACAATTAGACCTGCTACACCTAGGGCGATGATTAAACGCACAGAAGATTGCGTTAGGATATTACTGAAGTTACGTAAACTTAAGAATGAAGGATCTTGCACAATAATAATAATGAGCAAGAGTAGAAGCACAAAATAAATGGCATTTTGTTTTAAAAAATCCAGAGGTTTGGTTGGAGTTAAGGCTGACATAATTCGTTCCTTATTTCGTTATAAATATTTTGCGGCAAGTTGCAAAATTTCTTCTTGAGACGTTTTCGCCGTTTCAACGATGCCGGCAACACGACCGTTGCTCATGACCAAAATTCGGTCTGTTACGCCTAATAATTCCGGCATTTCTGATGAAATCATAATGATGCCTTTATCTTTTTTAGCGAGTTCTTGAATGAGCTGATAAATTTCAAATTTTGCCCCAATATCAATACCACGAGTTGGTTCGTCGAGCATTAAGATATCTGGTTGGGTTAAAAGCCAACGGCCGATAATGACTTTTTGTTGGTTACCACCAGAAAGCGAGCCAATCGTTGTTTTGTGAGAAGGTGTTTTTACGTTCATCGCATCAATCACCCACTGTGTATCGCTTGCCATTTTTTTGTTGCTGAGCAATTTCCAAGGGGTGAGGTAAGATTTCATATTTGAAATCAAAGAGTTGAATTCAATACTTAGGTTTGAATAAATCCC
>CABSXY010000004.1 GCA_902481695.1 uncultured Haemophilus sp.
ATTCCAGGAAGTGGAGAAAGCAAAACGCAATTCGAAGTCATTCGTGAAAATGAGTTATTGCTCAAAGCACCAAATACGTTGGTTTTAACCTTAACGGCACCAGAGACTTATGGTATCGCGGAAGGGCAATCCGTGTTTTATAACAATATTGCCATTGGGCAAATTGTGAAGCAGCACTTAAATGTTGATGGTGTCAAATTTGAAGTGGCGATTGCGTCAGAGTATCGCAATCTTATTCATGAAAATACCCAGTTTGTCGCTGCCTCTAATTTTGATGTGAGTTTGGGTATTGATGGCTTACGTTTTGAATCTGCAACACCATCAAAATGGTTGCAAGGTGGCGTGCGTGTATTAGCGAAAAAAGGAAGTGGCGCACCGCATTCTACATATCCACTTTATAAGGATATTAGCAGTGCAGAAACGGGCGTTACGGGCAACTTAGTGAATCCAACGATTGTGTTACATTCCACGAATTTGCCAAGTATTAGCAAAGGTTCTGTGGTGCTTTATCGCCAGTTTGAAGTGGGTAAAATTATTAACGTAAGACCGAAAGCCAATAATTTTGATATTGATGTGTATATTTATCCGTCTTATCAAGATCTTCTAACAGATAAAAGCGTATTCTGGGTTGAAAGTGCGGCACAGATTGATATTACGCCGAAAGGCATTAGTATCCAGGCTTCACCGGTTGCTCGTTCATTAAAAGGCGCAATTAGTTTTGATAATACGGGTTCAGGCAAAAATAAAACACTTTATCCAAGTGAACTGCGAGCTAAATCAGCAGGACAAGTGATTACGTTAATAACAGATGATGCAACCGCTTTAAGTAAAGGAATGAGCTTGCGTTATCTTGGTATGAATGTGGGTGAAGTTGAGCAGATTGCCCTTGATCAAAAAACAAATCGTATCACAGCAAAAGCATTAATTAATCCAAGTTATATGGGGATGATTGCAAAAGAAGGTACGGTATTTAAAGTGATTTCCCCACAAATCTCAGCGGGTGGAATTGAAAACTTAGATAGCCTTTTACAGCCTTACATTGATATTGAGTTAGGCAAAGGTCAACCAAAAACACAGTTTAATTTAGCGCAAACCGCACAACCTCGAAATAAATACAGCAATGGCGTGCCATTTATTTTGGAAACCAGTGATGCGATGAATTTAACGGAAGGCTCACCTGTGCTTTATCGCGGTGTTGAAGTGGGTACTGTTCGTAAGTTTGAATTGAATTCTTTAGGTGATCGTGTATTGGTACATATTGCGATTACACCGAAGTATCAACATTTGGTACGTAAAAATTCAGAGTTCTGGGTTTCATCAGGTTATGATTTCAACCTTGGTTGGAAAGGGGCTGAATTTAATACCGGTAGTGTACAACAATTGTTGAAAGGCGGCATTTCGTTTTCGACTCCGTCAGGTACGATCGTTCAACCGCAAGCAACGGCAAATCAGCGCTTTATGTTGCAAGTGAAAAAACCAGCTGAAGCACCAACTTGGAATTCGGGTGCTTTACCGGCAAATCAATAAAACATAAAAAGAAATAACCGCACTTTTGAATAATCAAAGTGCGGTTATTTTTTTAGGCGTTTTGAATAGTGCTATTGGCCCATATTTTTGACAGATTTTAAAAAGCCTTTGGCTGAAGTATAGACTTCATCTTTGCCCTGAGCATGTAAAATCATATCGGACATTTCACGGAATGCACCCTTCCCGCCGCTAAGTGAAAGTATATAATCCACAGCATTTTGCACATAAGGTGCAGAGTCTGCCACAGCAAAAGAAAGGCCACAGGTTGCAAAAGCGGGGAGATCTACGCTGTCATCACCAATATAGGCCGTTTGTTCTGCAGTAACACCTGCTTGTTTCATGAGATCCAAACAAGCACTTTCTTTTTCAAGCTTACCTAAAAAGAACAACTTAATTCCAAGATCACTTATTCGTTTACGTAAAATCGCGGAATCTCTACCTGATAATACGGCTACCTGAATACCTGCATCCATCAACATTTTGACACCAAGTCCATCGCGCACATGGAAGCTTTTAATGGCTTCTCCATTTGCATCATAATGGAGTAGTCCGTCAGTTAATACGCCATCGACATCGGTGATGACCAATTTAATTTTCTTTAATTTTTCGTTAATCATTAGCTTGAGAACTCCACTAAACCCACAACATTATTTTCATCATTGACCACAACAAGAGAGTGGATTTTCTTCTCTTTCATCAAGTCTTCCGCTTTCGCTAAGAATTCATTTTCATGAATAGTTTTCGGTGACGAGGTCATGAGCTCTTTCGCGGTCTTGTTAAGTGTATCGGCACCGTTAGCCGTTAATGCTCGGCGCACATCACCATCGGTAATAATGCCTTTAAGTTGTTGGTTTTCCATGACTAATGCCACACCCATACGACCTTCATTCATAATAGTTAAGCAATCAGTGAAGTTGGTGTCTGGTGTGGTAATCGGTAATCGAGTTTGCATTTGATCTTTTACTTTACATAACAAACGACGACCAAGGCTACCACCTGGATGGAATTTCGCAAAGTCAGCAGGTTGGAAATGACGTGCCGTAATCAATGAAACCGCAAGAGCATCACCTAAGGCTAAAGTGACTAACGCAGAAGTGGTTGGTGCGAGATTGTTTGGACAAACTTCGCGTTCGACAGTGATATCTAAAACATAATCCGCATGGCGAGCAAGCGTTGAGTTTTTATTGCTGGTTAGGGCGATAATTTTATTACCAAAGTTTTTCAAACTTGGAATGAGTTTATTTACATCATCGGTTTCACCGCTATAAGAAATCAGCATCACGATGTCGATGGGTTTTAACATACCTAAATCGCCATGAAATGCCTCGGTTGGGTGAAGGAAGAAACTTGGGGTTCCCGTGGAAGCAAAAGTCGCCACCATTTTTTTGCCGATTAGCCCTGATTTACCAATACCACCGATAACTAAACGACCTTCGCAAGCAAGGATAAGATCCACAACTTGAGAAAACTCATCATCCAAGCGTTGGCTTAGTTGTGCGAGCGCTTGGCTTTCAACAGAAAGCGTTTCTCGTGCGATTTGTAAATAATTCATAGGAAATCCTTATGATAAAAGTGCGGTTGAAAATAACCGTGTTTTGTAGAGCTATTCTAGCGGAAGTTATTAAAAATAAGAATGAAAATTTGACCGCCCTTTGAATTCCCCCTATACTACGCCGCGAGTTGGTTAGACAATCGCTGGTTTATTGAAGCCCTTAACCGTGTTCGCACGACCTAGTGGGACAAGTAAACGAGAGGAAAGTCCGAGCTACAAAGGGCAGAGTGCCGGATAACGTCCGGGCGGCGTGAGCCGACGACCAGTGCAACAGAGAGCAGACCGCCGTGAAAACGGTAAGGGTGAAAGGGTGTGGTAAGAGCACACCGTGCCGTTGGTAACAACGTGCAGCAAGGTAAACTCCACTCGTAGCAAGACCAAATAGGAACTCAATGGGTGGCCCGTCCAGAGTTCGGGTAGGTTGCTTGAGCGGCAGAGTAATTTGTCGCCTAGAGGAATGATTGTCCACGACAGAACTCGGCTTATCGACCAACTCAACAAATTCATAAAAAATGACCGCACTTTTGTTTTTTCGTTATCCTACTCGGGATGGAATGAATAAAAGTGCGGTCATTTTCTTTTGTGTTTTACCACAAGCTCATTTGTTCTAAATGGCTTTCTTCCGGTAACATCACGTGTAATCCCACAAGACGAATAGACTTCCCCTGGCTACGTTGCCAAATTTGTTCCAGTAATTGCTGAAAGCTTTTTAGTGATAAAGTTAAGCCAGTTTTTTCTAAGGTTGTCACCTGAAAATCTTCAAACTTTAATTTCACCCCAATTTTGCGAAAAGCGGTTAAAGGAATATTCGGCGCACTTCGTTCAATACGGCGAATAAGCTCGGCATAGAGATTATCTAGCAGCGCTATGCCTTGTTCAATATGGCTAATATTTTCGGATAAAGTGCGTTCCACGCCGATAGATTTTCGTTCTCGATGCGCTTGGATTTCACGGTCATCAATGCCATGGCTAAAATCCCAAATTCGCTTGCCCATTTTACCGAAGATATTTAACAAAATAGATTGATCGAGTTTTTGCACATCTTCGCAAGTTTCTAATCCCATTTTCAATAAACGTTCAGAGGTAACTTTGCCTACGCCAGGGATTTTTTTCAATGGCAGTGTTTTTACAAATTGCTCCACTTCATGAGGTTGAATTACAAATTGCCCATTTGGTTTATTCATATCGGAGGCAATTTTGGCAAGAAATTTAAGGGGCGCCACACCGGCAGAGGCGGTCAGTTTTAACTCATCAAAAATTGCTTGGCGAATTTCTTGTGCGATCCACGTGGCGGATCCTGAACATTGTGTACAATCCGTGACATCTAAATAGGCTTCATCTAAGGAAAGTGGCTCAATAATAGACGTATAGCGTTGAAAGATCTGATGAATTTGTGCGGATACCTGTTTATAAAGCGGCATATTAACTGGCACTAAAATCAGATTCGGACATTTTTTGATGGCTTGTGCCGTCGGCATCGCACTGTGTAGTCCAAATTTTCGAGCTTCATAATTACAGGTGGTAAGCACACCACGTTGTCGAGAACTTCCCCCCACAGCAACAGGTTTGCCCTGTAGCGTTGGATTTTCACGGATTTCAACAGAGGCATAAAAGCAATCCATATCAATGTGAATAATTTTTCGGGTGGAATTCATGCGGTAAGTGCGGTCAAAATTAGGCGTGCTTTTAGTATATCGAAAAGAAAATAACTGTTCAAGTATACAGTTATTAAAAAGCCCACATTACGTGGGCTAGATAAGAAAATTAACGATCTGAGAGAACAGTTTTATCACCAAACAGGATAACGCGTTCAATAGGATAAACATCAATTTTTTCTTGTTGGTTCATAAAGACTTTGCGTGCGTCTTCAGCCAGTTGAACAAACGGGATTTGCAAATTAATATTTAAAGATTTACCTGGTTGTAATGGGCTTTGTAAATTGATTTGCATATCTTGGCTGTAAATAACTTTGCGGTTATTCACATATACGCCCACCCATTGAATATTTTTGATTGGTTTTTGACCGATGTTAGTGATTTCATGTTTGAATGCACTTAATGCTTGGCCATTTTCGTCAACCACCATTTCACGATTACCAATATTGATGGCAAGGTATTTGTCGATGTTATCACTCGCTTTTACCGCTTGTTGTTGGGTTTGTGTTGTTTTTGCGGGTGTTGCTTCTTTTGCAATAACTTGTGTGTTAAATGCTAAACATAATGCACCTAATGAAAGTGCAGTCAGAGATTTTAATGTTTTCATTATTCGATTCCATATAAAAAAGTGGCAAAATTTTACCCTAACTTCTCAGGTTAATAAATAGCTTCTTTTCCTTTCTTGGATTTTTTGATAAACTGCCGAACGATTTTGGGGCTGATTCTGGATTCGACGGGATTAGCGAAGCCCAAGGTGCACGTCGAGGTGCGGTAGGCCTCGTAAATAAACCGCAAAAAAATAGTCGCAAACGACGAACAATACGCTTTAGCAGCTTAATAACCTGCTCATAGCCTTCGCTCCCCAGCTTCCGCTCGTAAGACGGGGATAAAGCGGAGTCAAACCAAAACGAGATCGTGTGGAAGCCGCTGTTTGAGGATCGAAGCACTAAATTGAATCAAACTAGCTTAAGTTTAGCGTGTCTGTCCGCATGCTTAAGTGAAATTAAAGACGAGACTAAACGTGTAGTACTGAAGGTAGAGTAATTTCGGACGCGGGTTCAACTCCCGCCAGCTCCACCACAAAATAAACCTATCAAGTCCTATGAAAGACTTTAAAGCCTTGAAAATAATGACTTCAAGGCTTTTTTATTGCGCTTTTAACTTCTATCAAACTCTCGAATTTGTGTAGTACGTTTAATAGTTGGAGCTTATTGATTGGTTAAATTGTTGCATTACTAAAGTGCTTAGTAATCGGTAAATTATCAGCAAAAGGAGAAAAAATGAATATTTTATTACTAGACGGTGGAAAAGAGTTTGGTCATTCGCATGGTGAGTTGAACCATACGCTTCATAAAAAAGCGAAAGAAGTTTTGACCGCACTTGGACACAATGTAAAAGAAACCGTGATTGATGCTGGCTATGATGTTGAAGCAGAAATCGAAAAATTCTTGTGGATGGATGCAGTGATTTGGCAGATGCCAGGTTGGTGGATGCACGAACCTTGGACAGTGAAAAAATACATAGACGAAGTATTAACCGCGGGACACGGCAAGCTTTACCACAGTGATGGCCGCCATCGTGTCAATCCGACTGAAGGCTACGGCACAGGTGGCTTATTACAAGGCAAAAAACACATGCTCTCACTTACCTGGAATGCGCCGATTGAAGCATTTACCCGCGAAGGCGACTTCTTTGAAGGTAAAGGTGTGGATGCTTTATACATGCACTTCCACAAACTCAACGAGTTCATCGGCTTGACCCGTCTGCCGACATTCTTATGTAACGATGTGATTAAAAATCCACAAGTAGAACAATACTTAGCAGACTACCAAGCACATTTGGAAAAAGTGTTAGGATAATTACAAAATATGAGTTTAGAAGGTGAGCATTTTGGCTCACCTTTTTTATTTTTCTCTAATCAAATTTCCTAAGGAGGAGAGGGAAGATGAATAGACTGAGTTTAGATCAAACAAGTGGTCTAATTTTGAATTTGCAAAAACACCTAAAAATTTGACCGCACTTTAAAATAAAAAGATCTAAACATCCTCAATTTGAAACTGCTTACGCCAGCGATTCGGTGAAATCTTATGTTTTTTCAAGAAGTGCTGACGCAAGGCGGTATCGCTATGAAATCCACTTTGTTCTGCAATATCAGTAATAGATAAATCTGTGCTTTCCAAAAGCTCTCTTGCTCGTTGTAGCCTTGCTTCAATTAACCATTGATTTAATGACATTCCGGTTGCTTTGCGAAAATGTCGGGTGAAAGTGCTACGACTCATTGACAAACGTTCGGCAAGACTATCAGTCGAATGAAGTGCGGTCAGATTTTCATTTAAATAAGCAAGCAATGCATTGATATTATGATTAGGTGTGGAACGAGAAATAGGGCGTTCGATAAATTGTGCTTGTCCGCCTTCACGATGAGGGGGGATAACCAGTATTCGGGCAATATGATTGGCAATTTTTACACCATATAATTTACGGACAATAGAAAGGCAACAATCCATGGAAGCGGCTGTTCCTGCTGAGGTAATCAGTCGATCTTGTTCTAAATAAATAGGATTTAAATCCCATTTCACCTGCGGAAAACGATTAGTAAAATCACTATCTCCTAGCCAATGTGTGGTTGCTTTTTTACCGTTAAGTAGGCCACTGCACGCTAACACATAGGCGCCATAACATAAACCCACCACTGTCGCACCACGTTGATACGCTTGCCGTAACGCTGTTAATAAAGCCTCGCTCGGCATCACTTGAGTATTATGCCATCCAGTCATCACAACAATATCAGCATTCTCCAACCATTCTAAACCTCCATCTAAATGTATGTGAAATAGCGAGTTTGTCAGGTTGTCTGAATCGCTAACGATTTTACAGTCAAATAACGGCTTGCCGTTTAAATCCGACATAGAAAAAACGGAATATGCCATCGCAAAATGAATGGGCATCATTTGTTCATACACAATCAAAGCAACTGTGGGTTTATTCATTTTATTTCTCCTACTTTGATATGAGCATAGCACAAAAATGACCTGATTATTACGTTTATTGATTTTTTGTCTATTTTTGCGCAATTTTGTTCTCACTATAATATGTTTATTCATTCAATAACGTATATAGAAAAGGAAAAACAATGAACTTAAAAACCTTAATTAGCGCTACAGCATTGGCTATTAGCACAAACACTTTCGCTGTAGATCTTGCCTCTAAAAACACTGATAGCTACCAACATATCCGCAATGCTACTGGTCGCCTGAACTACGCAGGGAAAACTTTTTTAATTGATCCGATGCTTGCTGAAAAAGGACGTTATGCAGGCTTTGAAGGGACATTAAATAGCCATTTGCGTAATCCACTTGTGGAATTGCCGATGAAAGCAGAAGATACTTTCAAAGATGTTGATGCCATTATTTTGACTCATACACATGAAGATCATTGGGATGAGGTTGCACAAAAAATTTTACCTAAATCCATCAAAATTTTTGTGCAACATGAACGGGATGGTGACTTACTCAAAGCGCAAGGTTTTACTAACATAACCAGTTTATCGCTAGAAAAACCGGTAGAGTTCGAAGGTATTATTTTAAATAAAACCGGCGGTTCTCACGGCACAACGGAAATGTACGCTGTACCACAATTAGCTGAGATTTTAGATGAGGCGATGGGCGTAACATTCCAAGCGAAAGGTCATCCAACGGTGTACTTGGTTGGTGACACAGTTTGGACTGCCGAAGTAAACAAAGCCATTAATCGTTATAAACCTGATGTAATGATTATGAACACAGGTGATGCGCGTACCTTAGCTTTTCCGAATGACGGCATTATTATGGGGTTACAAGATGTTGCTCATGCTCGTAACATGCTACCAAATACAAAACTTATTACAGTGCACATGGATGCGGTAAACCATATGTCCGTTTACCGTAAGGATTTACGCCAATTTGTCCAAGCAAACAAGCTTGAAAATATAGCAATTCCAGAAGATGGTGAAACAGTGAAGTTTTAAAAACAAGCGGTCAAGTTTTGATGGAGATTTGCAAAACACCTAAAAATTTGACCGCACTTTGTTATAAAAAAGCCGTCTGAATTTTCAGACGGCCTTTGATTATAGCCAGGCAAAGTCAGGCTATAAAAACCATACGCTATGCGTATGGAGACAAATAGCTTAAGCGATGAACAGAAAAAAATCCTCGCTATATAATGAACAAGGCTGACAACCAAAATTCAACATATAGGAGGATTATTTACCCCTCGTAGCGTGCATCTTGATGCACGACCGAATCACGCACGGAACGTTATTTAACCCTTTCGGGCATTCACGATTTCGTGCAACAAGTTGCACGCTACAATTCTTAAACCGACAGAATGCCCGATTATTCACAGCGACCAAGGTGTATTGTATGGCACGGCGGAATGGGTAAAGATGTTGGAGGGTAAAGCGGTGCAAAGTATGAGTCGCCGAGGAAATTGCTACGATAATGCGGTGATTGAAAGTTTTTTTGCGATACTAAAATCAGAGTGCTTTTACTCTCGGACTTATCATTCAATTGCTGAATTACAGGCTGAAATTGAAGAATATTTAGTGTATTACAACCAAAAACGAATTAAACTTGCTTTCAAAGGGTTGAGCCCGGTGCAATACCGAGCTCAATATTTAAGTTAACTAACCTGTCTAACTTTTGGGGGGCAGATCAAAGTGCGGTCAAAACCACGATTAATAATTTGATTGATTTCCTTTTGAACCCTATTAAACATTCAATATCCTAGCCATTTTTACTAATATGCCTTACAATTTGGCACATAATTTATTACAATGCATTTGTTATGTTACGTCTAAATCTGAGATTTTTATATTTTCTGCTCTGCATAAGCTAAAGTGTAGAATTACAGGCTGCGCCAAGTATTCCAACATTTTTAACTGAAAATGGCTTAACTTATTGCACCCACGCTTCAGGTTTTTCATTTAATCCACAAACTGATGTTACTCGTCGCTTAGTCGAAAGCTATTTTGGCAAAATTTTAGATGAAACCGCTTGACTCACTAAGGAAAGGAAAAATGAACACTCGTCCCTTTTATTTCGGACTTATATTTATTGCGATTATCGCTATACTTGCTAACTATTTAGGAAACACTGATTTTTCCCATCATTATCATATCAGTGCTTTAATTATTGCCATCTTGCTGGGAATGGCAATCGGCAATACCATTTATCCGCAATTTTCAACACGAGTGGAAAAAGGCGTTTTGTTTGCCAAAGGCACGCTTCTTCGCACTGGCATTGTGCTGTATGGTTTCCGCCTCACTTTTGGCGATATTGCCGATGTAGGATTAAATGCTGTTGTCACTGATGCGATTATGCTAATTTCAACCTTCTTTTTTACCGCACTTTTAGGCATTCGTTATCTAAAAATGGATAAACAATTGGTTTATCTCACTGGAGCAGGATGTAGTATTTGTGGTGCGGCAGCGGTTATGGCGGCAGAGCCTGTTACCAAAGCAGAATCTCATAAAGTTTCAGTGGCGATTGCCGTAGTGGTCATTTTCGGGACGCTTGCTATTTTTACTTACCCCTTGTTCTACACGTGGTCACAAGATTTAATTAACGCCCATCAATTCGGTATTTATGTTGGTTCTAGTGTACACGAAGTGGCTCAAGTGTATGCGATTGGGGAAAATATTGATCCTATCGTGGCGAATACTGCCGTCATTTCCAAAATGATCCGAGTGATGATGCTCGCACCATTTTTATTAATGCTTTCTTGGTTATTAACACGTAGTGATGGGGTATCAGAAAATACCTCACACAAAATTACAATTCCTTGGTTTGCTGTACTTTTTATTGGCGTTGCGATTTTTAATTCTTTTGATTTATTACCAAAAGAACTTGTGAAATTATTCGTTGAAATCGATTCTTTCTTATTAATTTCAGCGATGGCTGCGCTCGGCTTAACTACACAAGCAAGCGCAATCAAGAAAGCAGGATTAAAACCTCTGATTTTAGGAATACTAATTTATTTATGGCTAGTGGTTGGTGGATTTTTAGTGAATTATGGAATATCAAAATTAATATAAAATTCACTTAAGATTGACCGCACTTTGATCTGCACCCCAAAACCTGGACCCCACGATAGCGCGCGTTTCCTAACGCGTGCCTGAAAATCAATTTCGTTTGATTCAGATTTTTACTATTTTCATGAATAACTTCAATTTGCTTATTTTTTAGATAGATAAAACTACGCGTCAGAAGGGGGGCTATCTGGGGAGCCGTTGGTAAAGCCAACGTTCAGAATCCTTTTGATTTTATGACCGCACTTTTTTGTCATTAGAAGAAAATGAAGAACTTAAACAGGTAATCACTTTATCGCCAAATATCACTTTTCCGGTAAACTTTATTCGTGAGCTTGCCTCGGGATTTTGCTAACTCCGAAACCACAATAGATTGTAATGGCACAAGCGAGGACGCTTGCGCTATCAGGGGGACTTCGACGGTGATGGCTTATGTGGTGTTGGTTATCGTGTTTGTGTCACTGTTTGAATACCTGATTACCAAGCCTTTGGAAATTTTGTTTATGCCGTGGAGAAGGTGATGCTCTGTCTTGAAAACGTGCGTTTTGAAATTCTCCGTGACCCCATCGTGCACGATTTCAGTTTGAACCTGCAACATGGCGAAGTGAAAGCTTTGTTCGGGCCGAGCGGCTGTGGCAAGACGACGGTTTTGCGTTTGATTGCGGGCTTGGAAACGCCGAAATCGGGCACGATACGCAATACTTTCCGCAAAACGGGTTTTCTGTTTCAGGAAAACCGCCTGCCGGAAAACTTGACCGCGATGCAGAATATCGCTATTTTTATGGACAAACCCGATGAAGGCGAAATCATCGCGCTGGCGGCGAAAGTCGGGCTGACTGCGGGCGATTTGAACAAATATCCGACCGAATTGTCCGGCGGCATGGCGAAACGGGTAGCATTTTTGCGCCTGCTGCTGTGCGGCTGCGACCTTGCCTTGCTGGACGAGCCGTTCGTCGGTTTGGACCGCGATTTGCGCGATATTTTGGTCGCCATGCTGGTGGAAAAAATCGAGCGGCAGGGCATGGCGTGTATGCTGGTAACGCACGACCGCTTCGAAGCCGCACGCCTGAGCCATGAAATCATGCTGCTTTCCACTAAGGGCATGAACGTGCAAAACGTGATTACCCTGCCTACGCTGCTGTCCAAACGCGATTCGGCTTTTGAAGAAGCCGTGGTGGCAAGAGAGTTTCAGGGGATTCATTATTATGAGTGATAGGAATTTAAATTTCTGACAAACCTTGCGGTTCGTTGCCCTCTCCCTAGCCCTCTCCCACGGGGAAAGGGGATCAGGTTTCTCAAAATCAGAGAGCCGTAGAATTGGGAATCAGATGTCAGGTAAACCTGAAAATGTTCAGGCTCGACAGCCCAATTCCCTCTCCCCGTGGGAGAGGGCTAGGGAGAGGGTAAGCAAGCCGCAGGCTTGCCTCTTTAGCGAAAGATACGAATCTGTTATCCGAACGCGATTCGGTTTTTGAAAAAGCCGTGGTGCCGAGGGGGCAGGGGATTCATTATGAGGTGCTTTATGTTTTCGACTGTGATTACTGCTGCTGTTTTATATATTGCTACAGCAGTAGATTTGTTGGTAATACTATTAATATTTTTTGCTAGAGCAAATACTAGAAAAGAATATCGAGATATTTATATCGGACAATATTTAGGTTCTGTAATTTTAATATTAGTTAGTTTATTTCTAGCTTTTGTTTTGAATTATGTTCCGGAAAAATGGGTGTTGGGTTTATTAGGTTTAATACCGATTTACTTAGGTATTAAAGTTGCTATTTACGACGATTGTGAGGGCGAAAAAAGAGCTAAAAAAGAATTGGATGAAAAAGGGTTGTCAAAATTAGTCGGTATTGTTGCTTTGGTTACAGTTGCTAGTTGTGGTGCAGATAATATTGGACTTTTTGTTCCTTACTTTGTGACTTTAGATCTTGTCGACTTATTAGTTACTCTTCTTGTATTTTTAATATTGATTTTTGTTTTAGTATATACAGCACAAAGATTGGCTAATATTTCAGGTGTTGGTGAAATTGTAGAGAAGTTTAGTCGTTGGATAATGGCTGTTATTTATATTGGTTTAGGGTTATTTATTATTATTGAAAATAATACAATTCAAACAATAATATCAATAATATGAATGATACGGGCATTTGAGTATCTGACAAACCTTCGGCTTGCTTCTTCAATATAAGATACAACCCTGTCCGTCCAATAAATCCATATCCGAAAGCATCTTCATGCAGAATTAAGCCAAACCATGAATAAGTTTTTCACCCACCCCATGCGGCCGTTTTTCGTCGGTGCGGCGGTGCTTGCCATACTCGGCGCGTTGGTGTTTTTCATTAGCTCCGGTGCCGTCATTTTGAAATGAAACCAAATCAAAGCCGATTGAACCATCGTCCACTTGGGTACGACCATCACGTCCGCCGGTTGCTGTTGCTGATGTTTTGTAGAAAATTTTCATGATATTGTCCTCAATTCAATATTGGTTAAATGTTTTGGCGTACTGCCGTTGAAAGTGAGTTCATTATATTGAACGGCAATATGAAGTGTTATATGATTTATCCAAATTACTTGCCTACTCCTACAAAATAATGTTCTCAACTGAAACGATAGAACGCTTATTAAAAGTTATTCCACATAACGAAACCTATTCATCTCCAATTAAAGGCTTGGTGATTCGCCATGCCGATCAGCCGTTTTGCTACGAGGGTATTATTCAAGAACCGAGCATTTGCATCGTGTTAAGTGGGGAACGTGAAATACAACTAGGCGAACAATGCTACCGTTTTGACAATCAACACTTTATGTTCTGCCCTGTCAATGTGCCGATGCGCGGCGAAATTAAATATGCCGAGCCGAAAAAGCCGTTTTTAGTGATGTCGATGAAAATTGATATTGAGAGCGTTAGCAAGATTTTATTAGCAAATCCAAACCTTGCAGATGCTCTTCAACCGGGCGACGAAGGTTTTGCACAATGGCATTTGGATGAATCTCTCAAAAATGCTGTTGAACGCTTATTATTCTTGCACGAAAATCCAAAAGATATTGAATTTCTTGCACCGCTTATCCAACAAGAAATTTATTATCGACTCCTTACAGGCGAACAAGGTGGCAAATTTAAAGCCATGGTAAGCAATGGATCTCACACCAAAAAAATCGCCCAAGCCACTTACTATCTGCAACAACATTTTAGTGAAACCATCACCGTGGAAACCTTGGCAAATTTAAGTGGTATGTCATTATCTGGCTTTCATAGCCATTTCAAGAAGATAACCAGCCTTTCACCGCTGCAATATCAAAAATCCTTACGTTTGATGGAAGCCAGACGCCTGATCGCACAAGAAGAGCAAGGCATTACCGAAACCGCTTACCAAGTCGGCTACGAGTCACCTAGCCAATTCAGCCGTGAATACAAACGGTATTTCGGGCATGCGCCCAAGGGGGATATTAAATAGATGGGGCTTAAAGATAGGTTTAAAAACACCTAAAAATTTGACCGCACTTTATGATGAAAAAAATCTGAAACGTTAATTTCAGACGTTTTTTATTTAACCAAGATTTTGTGAAAAACATTAAAAATGAGATAATTCTCAAACCTTTTAAGAGGCGTTATTTATAAAAATATTTGGAGAAAGCATGGAACACAAACTTGAGGATATCATTGCGATTTTTAATCAATGTTTTGAAGAAGAATATAATACGCGATTGGTTAAAGGTGGGGATGAGCCGATTTACATTCCTGCAAATGATGAGGTGCCTTATAACGCCATTTACTTTGCGAGAGGCTTTTACAGCAGTGCATTACATGAAATTGCCCATTGGTTAGTGGCGGGGAAAGAGCGTCGTAAATTAGAAGATTTTGGCTATTGGTATGAGCCGGATGGTCGCTCTGAAGCACGTCAGCGTGATTTTGAAAAGGTGGAAGTGAAGCCTCAAGCATTGGAATGGATTTTAGCCACTGCGGCGGGATTTCGTTATTTTGCCAGTGCGGATAATTTGAATGGCAATCCGGGAGATACGCAACCATTTAAGCAAGCGGTATATGAACAAGTAAAAACCTATGCAGAAAAAGGCTTACCAAAACGCGCAGAAACCTTGCGTCATGCGTTGGCTCAATTTTATGGCACAGAAGATCGAATTGATTTAGCGAAATTTGATGTGACTCGCATCTAAAGTGCGGTCATTTTTAGGCAGATTTTGCGTCTGTCAATTTTCCTTAAAATCGGCTAGAATAAGCCGATTTTATTTTTGGCTTTAACTTTATAAAAATATGAAAGATTCTA
This sequence comes from uncultured Haemophilus sp., assembly GCA_902481695.1. Taxonomy (GTDB): domain Bacteria; phylum Pseudomonadota; class Gammaproteobacteria; order Enterobacterales; family Pasteurellaceae; genus Haemophilus_D. The sequence goes on from CABSXY010000004.1 coordinate 15,088, forward strand.
TTATTGCAAAACTTGAAAGTTTAAAAGAACGTTATGAAGAATTAGAGGCATTGCTAGGCGATGCGTCGGTGATTTCAGATCAGGATAAATTCCGTGCGTATTCTAAAGAATATTCACAACTTGAAGATGTGGTGAAATGTTTTAATCGTTGGAATCAGCTTAACTCTAACATTGCTGAAGCAGAATTGATGTTAGATGATCCTGAAATGAAAGAAATGGCAGAAATGGAAATTGAAGAATCCAAAGCCGAAATTGAAGAAGTGGAGCAACAACTTCAAATTCTTTTATTACCGAAAGATCCAAATGATGAATATAACTGCTATTTAGAAATTCGTGCAGGTACAGGTGGTGATGAAGCGGGTATCTTTGCCGGCGATTTATTCCGTATGTATAGCCGTTATGCAGAAAGTAAACGCTGGCGTGTTGAAATGCTCAGCGCAAATGAAAGCGAGCAGGGCGGTTATAAAGAAGTCATCGTCAAAGTAAGCGGTGATGGCGTGTATGGTCAGTTAAAATTTGAATCAGGCGGCCACCGTGTACAACGTGTACCAAAAACAGAAAGCCAAGGTCGTATTCATACTTCTGCTTGTACTGTTGCGGTTATGCCAGAATTACCTGAATCTGAAATGCCGGAAATCAATCCTGCAGATTTACGTATTGATACCTACCGTTCATCTGGTGCGGGTGGTCAGCACGTTAATACGACTGACTCTGCGGTACGTATTACGCACATTCCAACAGGTATTGTGGTGGAATGTCAGGATGAGCGTTCACAACATAAAAACAAAGCCAAAGCAATGTCTGTCTTGGCTTCACGTATTGTACAAGCGGAGCAAGAACGTCAAGCAGCAGAGCAAGCGGATACTCGCCGTAACTTATTAGGTTCAGGCGATCGCTCTGATAAAATTCGTACTTATAACTATCCACAAGGTCGTGTAACAGATCACCGTATCAACTTAACGCTCTATCGTTTAGATGAAGTGATGAACGGCAAAATTGACGAGCTTATTCAGCCGATTATCACTGAATATCAAGCAGATCAATTAGCGGCGTTATCTGAGAGTAATTAATGACCTATCAACAATGGCTTGCCGATGCTGCGCAAGCCTTAAATCAGGTAAATCCAACAGAGAATGGCAAAGTTGATGCGTTAGTGCTATTGCAACACGCAACGGGCAAATCGAGAACGCAAATTTTAGCTTTCGATGAAACGGAAATTGATGAAAAAGTGCGGTTAAAATTGACCGCACTTTTAGATCGTCGTTTAAAAGGCGAACCTATCGCTTATATCCTCGGTGAAAAAGAATTCTGGTCCTTGCCTTTAAATGTGTCTGAAGGAACATTAATTCCTCGCCCCGATACCGAAATTCTCGTAGAAAAAGCATTACAAATTGCGTTAGAAAAACTGGAAGAAAATCCACCGCACTTTCGTATTCTCGATCTTGGTACCGGCACTGGCGCCATTGCGTTGGCGTTGGCTTCTGAACTTTCTCCTATTTGTCAAAAAAAGAATATTCAATTAGATGTTATTGGTATGGATTTGATGCCAGAAGTCGTCAAATTAGCGCAATCCAATGCAGAAAAAAATCAGCTCAAGGTACAATTTTTACAGAGTCGTTGGTTCGAAAATGTTGAAGGGCAGTTTGATATTATCGTCAGTAATCCGCCTTATATTGATGAAACCGATGAACATCTTTTCCAAGGTGATGTGCGTTTCGAGCCTCGTTCAGCGTTGGTGGCGGGCGAAAACGGTTTAGCTGATTTACGTCATCTTATTGAGTATGCGCCAGTACATTTAAATGATGGTGGTTATTTATTGTTAGAACACGGTTGGAAACAGGGCGAAGAAGTGCGATCAATTTTCTGGCAAAATCATTGGCAAGGGGTTGCAACCATACGGGATTATGGCGACAATGAGCGCGTAACATTGGGATATTGGAAGCGGTAATGAAATACGATCAAAAAGCCTTGTATGCTGAACTGACTCATTTTTATCTGAGCATTTGTGAGAAAGAGCAACTTGATGAGCCTCGTATAAGAGGGCTCGTGGGGAGTTTAGTGCGTAAAGCTCGCCAAGCTATTCCAGAAGAATGGGATGATAAAGCTAAAATTCACCAATTATTACAGCTATTTTACGGTGATTGGGGATTTCATTGCGATGCGGATAATTATTTCTATGCTCGCAATTTATACCTTCCGTATATTTTAGAAGAACGTGAAGGCATGCCAGTGAGTCTTGGTGCCTTAATACTTTATTTGGCTGCAAGTTTAAAATTGCCGATTTATCCGGTGAATTTCCCGACTCAACTGATTTTACGTGCAGAAGTCGATGGTGAAGTGGCGTTTATTGATCCTTGGAGTGGAAAATACATTTCAGTGGATGAATTGAAAAAACTCTATGAAGGTGCTTTTGGTTTTGGTGCTCAAATTCAACCTGAAGACTTAGCTCGAGCAGATATTCCGATGCTTACCGCACGTTTCCGTCAGCTCGCGAAGAATGCCTTAATTCGTGAAGAACAAAACGATTTGGCGTTTAATTATATTCAATTCTTATTAGCAGGAAGAAAAGATCCCTACGATATTCGCGATCGTGGTTTAGTGTTGGCGCAAATGGGCGCTTATCCATCAGCCATTGAGGATTTGGAATATTTTGTTGATCAATGTCCAAATGATCCCACATCTTCTCTGTTAAAAACTCAACTTTTAGAACTGAAAGGCGAAGCATTGAAAGATGCCAAGTCCATCCATTAAAAAGGAAATATTATGCAAAATAAAATTGTAAAAATTGGCAATATTGATGTCGCAAATGACAAACCCTTTGTGCTTTTCGGCGGGATGAACGTGCTTGAAAGTCGCGATATGGCGATGCAAGTTTGTGAAGCTTACGTAAAAGTGACTGAAAAGTTGGGCGTTCCTTATGTTTTTAAGGCATCTTTCGATAAAGCTAACCGTTCTTCAATTCATTCTTACCGTGGTCCAGGCATGGAAGAAGGTTTAAAAATTTTCCAAGAGTTAAAAGAAACCTTTGGCGTGAAAGTGATTACCGATGTACACGAAATCTATCAATGCCAGCCTGTTGCCGATGTGGTGGATGTAATTCAGTTACCGGCATTCTTAGCTCGTCAAACTGATTTAGTCGAAGCCATGGCAAAAACGGGGGCGGTAATTAACGTGAAAAAACCACAATTCTTAAGTCCGGGTCAAATGGGTAACATCGTCGATAAGTTTGAAGAATGTGGTAACGATAAAATCATCCTTTGTGATCGCGGTTCAAACTTCGGTTACGATAATTTAGTCGTGGATATGCTAGGTTTCGGCGTAATGAAAAAAGTGTCTAAAGGTAGTCCAGTTATTTTTGACGTGACCCATTCATTACAATGCCGCGATCCGTTTGGTGCCGCTTCAGGTGGTCGTCGTGAGCAAGTAACCGAATTAGCCCGTTCAGGCTTAGCAATTGGCATTGCAGGTTTATTCTTAGAAGCTCACCCAAATCCAAATCAAGCAAAATGTGATGGGCCTTCTGCATTGCCACTTTCGGCTTTAGAAGGTTTTGTCTCACAGATGAAAGCCATTGATGATTTAGTGAAGTCTTTCCCTGAATTAGATACATCTATCTAATAGAGAAGTGCGGTTGAAAACAGCGTTGTTTTTGACCGCACTTTTGTTCTGTAAAAGGAGAAAACAATGAATATCGTATTTTTAGACAGCACGGCAATTCCAAAACATATTCCTATTCCTCGTCCAAGCTTTCCGCATAACTGGGTAGAGTATGAATATACTTCCGCAGAGCAAACCATTGAGCGAGCAAAAGACGCGGATATTATTATCACCAGTAAAGTGATTTTAAGCCGTGAGGTGTTGCAACAATTACCTAAATTAAAACTCATTGCTATCACCGCAACAGGCACTAATAACGTGGATTTAGAGGCTGCAAAAGAATTCGGTGTGGCGGTTAAAAATGTGACAGGTTATTCAGCAACAACAGTACCTGAGCATGTATTGGGGATGATTTTTGCCTTAAAGCACAGTTTAGCTGGATGGCAACGCGATCAACTCACGGGAAAATGGACAGAGAGCAAACAGTTCTGCTATTTTGATTATCCCATTACAGATGTGAAAGGCTCAACGTTAGGTGTGTTTGGAAAAGGCTGTTTAGGTACAGAAGTAGGGCGTTTAGCCGAGCTTTTAGGCATGAAAGTGCTTTATGCTGAACATCGAAATGCCACAACGTGCCGTGAAGGTTACACGCCTTTTGAAGAGGTGCTAAAACAGGCCGATATTCTGACATTGCATTGTTCATTGACTGAAACAACTAAAAATTTAATCAATCAAGAAACCTTGTCACTTTGTAAGAAAGCTGCTTATTTAATCAATACTGGTCGTGGTCCATTGATTGACGAGCAAGCAGTTTGTGATGCATTAAAATCGGGGCAATTAGGTGGTGCAGCATTAGATGTGTTAGTGAAAGAACCACCAGAGAAAAACAATCCACTGATTGAATTAGCGAAAACGATGCCGAATTTAATTATCACACCTCATATAGCTTGGGCGAGTGATAGTGCGGTAACCACGCTAACGAAAAAAGTGACGCAAAATATCGAAGATTTCGTTCAACAATTAAATCAAAAATAATGAATTTACCTATTTCTTTATATATCGCCCTGCGATATTGGCGTGCAAAAAGCGCTGATCGTTTTGGGCGACTTGTTGCTAATTTGGCAAGCTTTGGCATCGTACTGGGTGTGATGGCATTGATTATTGTGCTTTCTGTCATGAATGGATTAGAAGGCTATCAAAAACAACAGGTGCTTTCGAGCATTCCACACGCGATTGTTAGCCAAGAAGCGCCTATTTCGGCAGAAAAACCGCTTGAAAATACACCGCACTTTGTGCAAAAAGCTGTACCGATTAATACCACGAATGTTGTGTTTCAAACGGCAAAAGGTGTGAGCGCGGGACAAGTGATTGGTATTCAGTCTTTTTCAGATGACCCTTTACTGGAAGGTTTCGATCCTAGTCAGTTTAACCAACTTTTACCGCAAGGTGAGTTTAAGTTGATTATTGGTGATACGTTGGCGCAAAAATTAGGCTTAGTGGTAGGCGATAAAGTTCGCTTAATGATTACGGAAAACAGCCAATACACCCCATTTGGTCGCGTGCCGATGCAGCGTTTATTTACGGTGAGCGAGCTTTACTATGGTTATGGTGAAGCGTCAGGCTATGAAGTTTTTGCTAATTTAGCGGATATTGGTCGCCTAATGCGCATTCAACCAGGTGAGGCTCAAGGCTATCGTTTATTCCTGGATGATCCTTTCCAAATCACAGAATTGCCAACCTATTTTAAAGAGAGCCATATCAGCGATTGGCGTGTCCAAAAAGGGGAATTCTTCCAAGCGGTTCGTATGGAAAAAAATATGATGGGCTTGTTGATTAGCTTAATTATTGTTGTTGCGATTTCGAATATCGTGACCTCATTAAGTTTAATGGTGGTGGATAAACAAGGGGAAATCGCCATTTTGCAAACACAAGGTGTGACTAAATCACAAGTGCGTTCGATCTTTATTTATCAAGGTTTATTGGTGGGACTAGTGGGCACATTGATTGGTGCCGTACTGGGCGTATTAATCACCTTAAACCTTGGGGCAATTTTAAGTGCGGTCAATCCGAACGGTGTTTTCTTGCCGACATCTATTGAGCCTGTGCAAGTCATTATTGTGATTGCCTTTTCTTTATTGTTATCTTTATTATCAACCATTTATCCCGCTTATCGCGCGGCAAAAACAGAGCCGGCGGAAGCATTACGTTATGAGTAAAATATGAATAACTACTTATTAGAATGCCAAAATATTAATAAATTTTACCAAGAAGGCGAGAACCAAACCCAAGTATTAAAAGGCGTAAGCTTTGCCATGAAACCACAAGAATTAGTGGCGATTGTGGGGAGTTCTGGTTCAGGAAAAAGTACTTTATTGCACACTTTGGGTGGTTTAGATCAGCCAAGTAGTGGGGAGGTCTTTATTAAAGGGCAATCTTTGCAAAAAGCGTCTGAAAGTGAATTGGCCAAATTACGCAACCAAAATCTAGGTTTTGTGTATCAATTTCACCATTTAATGGCGGATTTTACCGCGTTAGAAAATGTGATGATGCCGATGTTAATTGGTCGTCAGAATAAAACAGAAGCAAAAGATCGTGCTGAAAAAATATTGGGTGCAGTAGGCTTAAGTCATCGCATTACCCATCGTCCATCTGCACTTTCGGGCGGTGAACGTCAACGTGTTGCGATTGCTCGTGCATTGGTGAATAATCCCGCTCTCGTCTTAGCCGATGAACCAACTGGTAACTTGGATCATAAAACCACAGAAAGTATTTTTGAGTTGATTCAAACCTTGAATGCAGAACAAAACATTGCGTTTTTATTGGTTACCCATGATATGTCATTAGCGCAAAAACTGTCTCGTTGCTTAACCATGCAAGACGGCATTTTGAAGGAAGGTGCATAATGAATACGCCTTTTTTCATTAGTTGGCGTTATCAACGGGGTAAGCAAAAGAATCCGTTGGTGGCGTTAATTTCAAAATTCTCTGCTATCGGTATCGCCCTTGGTGTGGCAGTATTGATTGTGGGATTAAGTGCGATGAATGGTTTTGAGCGTGAATTGAATTCACGTATTTTGGCTGTCGTCCCACATACGGAAATCACCGTTAATCCACATGCCAATGAAGCCACATTAAACCATTGGCAAAAGCTAGAAGAGCGTCTAAAAACAAACAAAAAAATTACCGCACTTTCACCTTTTGTGAGTTTTACTGCCTTAGTCGAAAATGGCAATAAACTTAAAGTTGTGCAAGTGAAAGGGGTAGATAAACAAGCTGAAGATCAAGTGAGTTCTCTTGGTAAGTTTGTGGAAGGTGATGGCTGGCAAAAATTCGCAGAAGAAGGCGGATTGGTGCTGGGCTCTGGTATTGCCAAAGCGTTAGATGTTAAAGCGGGCGATTGGGTGTCGTTATTAATCTCTCAACCGAATGGCGAAGATCAAATGGCGCAACCTAATCGTGAGCGTGTTCAAGTGACCGCTATTTTACGTTTAGATGGTCAATTAGACCACAGCTATGCTTTACTTGCATTACCTCAAGCGCAAGAATTAATGGGGTATCGCGAAGATCAAATTACCGGTGTTGAATTAAAAGTGGATGATCCATTTAAAGTACAAGAAATGGATTATTCGATACTCAATGATTATCCGCAACTGCTTTACATTCAAAACTGGGTGGCAAAATTTGGTTATATGTATCGTGATATTCAGCTTATCCGTACGGTAATGTATATCGCCATGGTGCTTGTAATTGGGGTAGCGTGTTTTAATATTGTTTCTACCTTAATTATGGCGGTAAAAGACAAGCAAGGTGATATCGCGATTATGCGGACCCTCGGTGCGAATAATGGTTTTATTAAGCAGATCTTTATTTGGTATGGTTTGCTTGCAGGAATGAAAGGGTGTTTGATTGGTATCGTGTTAGGTGTAGTACTTGCATTGAATCTCACGCCGATTATTCAAGGCATCGAGACATTACTCGGTAAAAAACTGTTATCAGATGGCATTTATTTCGTTGATTTCTTACCAAGCGAATTACATTGGTTCGATGTTGTATTAGTTCTTGTGGCAGCATTGGTATTGAGTTTACTCGCCAGTCTTTATCCAGCCAGTCGAGCCGCGAAGTTACAACCGGCTCAAGTATTGAGTAATCATTAATAAAAAATCAGGGATTAAGTATTTAATCCCTGATTTTTTTATTATTCAACCGTTAATTATTATTGGTTTTCTTTATCTGTTTTTAATAAGCCAGATGAACCTTCAGAATAATCGCGTGGTGGCTCTTCAGATTTACTTTCTGATGAGGCAGTCACTAATTGCTGGGTAAATAAACCTTTGTCGGCTGGTTTACTGCCAAGTAAGGTTTCAGATGAAACCGCATAGTGACGATAGAGTTTTTGATAATCACCAATTAAGGTTTTAAATAATTCAGCACTTTCAGCGAAATGTTTTTCAAGTTGTGCTTGTTTATCGCTTAATTGTGTTTTGACTTCTTTTAGTTCAGTTTCGGTTTGAACTTGTTTTTTGACTGAACCTTTTGTTAAACGTAACAGCAAATAGCCTAAGATTACGCCAACCACAAGCCCAATCACAGCGGCTTGCCATATTTCTGGTATCCATGATTGCATACATTACTCCTTCTTTTGAATTCAGTGTTTAGTGTAAAGGAAAACCGAAAAAGTTTCTTTGCGGTTGATCACATTTTGAAAAAGCTGTGTTTACACGGCTGCAATAATAACGATTTCAACTTTCCAATCAGGATCTGCAAGTTTCGCTTCTACTGTTGCTCGGCTTGGTGGATTTTGACTATCTACCCATTCATCCCATGCTTGGTTAAGTTGAGCATAATCTGCCATATCAGCAAGGAAGATTTGCGTGGTAAGAATTTTGCCTTTTTCAGAACCAATTTCAGTCAATAATTTATCGATCAGTGAAAGGAGTTCTTTGGTTTGCTCGTAAGCATTTTGCTTAACAGTTTTTTCCGGTACTTGGCCTGCAAAATAGGCGGTATTGTTATGAATAACGACTTCAGAAAAGCGTTTACTTGGTTGAATGCGTTGAATCGACATAATGGCTCCTTTTTGATGAAGATAATTCCATTCTAAAGGTGGTTTTAGACTTTGTAAATCAAGAAATTGTGGGATAAAATAACTGAGAATTTTTATCAACTAAAGAAAACTATGAAACTCCTGATTTCGAATCAATATGGCGCCATTGTCATGGCATTATTGCCTTTTGTTTACGGTATGTTATTAGCCTCACCTGTTTGGGCACATTTCTTTTTGCTTTTAGCTTGGTTCAGCATGTATTTGCTAAGTTACCCAATGCTGAGTCTCTTTAAAGGCAAAAATATGGCGGAATATAAAAAGTGGACAATCATCTATGGTGTCGCAGCTTTTTTATTTGCGCTTCCTGCCATTTTTTATAACTGGCAAATTCTTTTCTTTATTGCCGCCATGTTTCCTTTTGTGTTGGTGAGTATCTATTACACCAAGAAAAAAGATGAACGTAACCTTCTCAATGATTTAGCGGGTATTGCGATTTTTGCCCTTGCAGGTATGGGATCCTATTATTTTTCTGACCGCACTTTTGACGAAAAAATTTGGTGGGTAGCGTTGTATCCAAGCTTATTCTTTATTGGCACGACGCTTTACGTCAAATCAATGATGCGTGAACGTAAAAATCCGCTTTATCTCAAAGCCTCTATTATTTTCCATGTGCTTTGCGTGCTTGGCTGCTTGTTTACCCAACAATATGTCTTATCACTTGCTTTTGTGCCGGCGTTAATTCGTGCGATTTATTTACCCACCAAGAAACTTTCGGTAAAGCAAGTCGGTCTAATAGAATTCGGAACATCCGCCATTTTTTTGATTATTTTATTGATAGCGACATTATAAGATGAAGACATTAGCCAAACTTTTACTCCTAGCCACCTTCACGTTAAGCAGTTCAGCATTTGCCATGAAAACCATTGATTTGGTCGATAAAGCGCAAATGACGGATCAGCAAAAAATGGATCTGGCGCAAAAACTGGCTGAGAAACAAGATTGGAAAGCCGTTTTTGAAATTATGTATCCTCTTGCGCTGGAAGGTAATTTACAAGCACAAAGCAATTTAGGGATGCTTTATAATTTAGGTCGCGGAGTGGATGAAAATAAAGAATTAGCTTATTGGTGGTTTAGCGAAGCTGCTGAGCGAGGCAGTATCAAAGCTATCAATAATTTGGCGGTCATGTATTTCAACGGCAACAACTATGTAAAACAAGATACTGCTCAAGCGATTAAATTATTTGAAACCAGTGCGACAAAAGATCCTGATGCCATGCTTACATTAGGGGAAATTTATACCAATCAGAAAGAATTTACCAAAGCCTTTGAATGGTTCCAAAAAGCTGCGAATGCGGGCAGCAATGAGGGGCGGTTCCGTTTGGCTCGTTTGTATGAAGAAGGGATTGGGACACAAGTCAATATTGGTTTGGCCAAATTGCTTTATTTGGAAATTATGAATACGGCGAAAAAGGATGAAATCAAAGAAATCGCCAGACAGCGATTACAACGTTTAAGTTTGTATTAAGAAAAGTGCGTAGAAAACGATGTTGTTTTTTACCGCACTTTTTATTGAATTATAGGAGATTAGTTAGCTTTGGATTTCTTCGCTTTTTTCCATTTCCAAAATAGGTACAGAGCTAAAACACCGATTAGGATATAAATAACAAGTTGGCCTTTTTTAATTTGCTCGTGTAACCAATCTAAATTTTTCGCACCAAATTCGCCAAGGTAAACCCAAATTGGTACAGAAATAATCGCGGCGCAGAAATCAATTAATACAAAGCGAGTATAGCTGACGCGACGGGTAATGCCAGAAACCATGTAAATTGGTGCACGTAAACCAGGTAAGAAACGAGCCACAAATAATACGCGGTTGCCGTATTGGTCAAATTTTTCACGCACCATTTTTAAGCGTTGTAAGGTGAGCACTTTGCGCATTGGACGGAAACGAAGAATTCGGGTGCCGTAAATGCGACCAAGCCAGTACATGGTTGAGTCACCGGCAAGTACACCAATCATACTCACGACTAACATTAAGTGGGAATTGACACTTTCAGGATAGAGCCCTGCAATCACACCGCCGGAAACAAGCGTGATATCTTCTGGAATAGGTACACCAAAACCACAAATAATCAGAACAAATAGCACCGCCCAATAACCGTAATCGGTAAAAAAGCTGATAAGAAATTCCATTTGAAACCCACTTACAATCAGTTAGTTAAAATTAATTAAAAATTGGGGCTTATTTTAATCGCTTTGCCTTGAAAAGCCTAGAAAAAATTTGCTGTGTAAATTTGCATTGTGAGGCTGAATATTTTATAATCCGTCGCTCTCAAGGTTTGTCTTTGAGCAAATTTAGGAAAATTGCTGGGTCGCCTGCAATTTTTTATTTTAAACTTTTAATCAAGAGAACATTAAAATGGCATTTAAATTTAACGCTGAAGTTCGTCAAGCGCAAGGTAAGGGTGCGAGCCGCCGCCTGCGTCACAACGGTCAAATCCCTGCAATCATTTATGGTGGCAGCGAAGCACCTGTTTCAATCATCTTAAATCACGATGAATTAAACAACGCACAAGCTCACGATTCTTTCTATAGCGATGTAATCACTTTGGTGGTTGAAGGTAAAGAAGTTGCAGTGAAAGTTCAAGCAATGCAACGTCACCCTTTCAAACCAAAATTGGTTCACATTGACTTCAAACGTGCTTAATTTTTAGCTTGTGATAAGAACACCAATAATGATGAGTTATTGGTGTTTTTTCTTTTCGGGCAAAGTGCGGTCAAATTTGAAATCGTTTTAGGAGTATTTTCCAATGAAGATAGCCTTAGGCATTGAATATAATGGAAAACAATATTGTGGTTGGCAGCGACAAGAGAAAGTACGCAGTGTACAAGAAGAATTAGAAAAAGCGTTATCTTTCGTGGCAAATGAAAAAATTGAAGTGTTTTGTGCGGGCAGAACAGACTCTGGTGTGCATGGCACAGGACAAGTGGTGCATTTTGAAACTACAGCAGTTCGCCCCGAAAAAGCATGGGCATTTGGTACTAACGCAAATTTACCTGATGATATTTCAGTGAGTTGGGCAAAAGTGGTGGATGATGAATTTCACGCCCGTTTTTCGGCAACTGCGCGTCGTTATCGCTATATTTTGTATTGTAATAAATTACGTTCAGCCATTTTGCCAGAAGGGATTACCCATTGCCATTTAGATTTAGACGAAAAGAAAATGCACCAAGCGGGGCAGTTTTTATTGGGCGAAAATGATTTCTCCTCTTTCCGTGCGGCACAATGTCAATCGAATACCCCTTGGCGAAATGTGCATCATTTAAATGTGGTGCGAAAAGGGCAGTACATTATTGTGGATATTCAAGCCAATGCTTTTGTACATCATATGGTGCGCAACATTGTAGGAAGCTTGATAGAAGTCGGTGCAGGCAATCAACCTGTTGAGTGGATGAAATGGTTGTTAGAGCAAAAAGATCGTAAATTAGCCTCGCCAACAGCGAAACCTGAAGGCTTATATTTAGTGAATGTCATTTACCCTGAAAAATTTGCGATTCCACAGAAAAATTTAGGGCCATTGTTTTTAGAAGATAATCTCATCTGACTAGCAAATTTCGCTAAATTATGATTAAATACGCAAACTTTTCTAGTTAATAAAAAAGGTAAAAAATGAGCTGGATTGATAGAATTTTTAGCAAAGGAACCTCTTCCTCTGCATCACGTAAAGCTAATGTACCAGAAGGGGTTTGGACAAAATGTACCTCTTGTGAACAAGTTCTTTACGGTGAAGAAGTAAAACGTAATTTATATGTTTGTCCAAAATGCGGTCATCATATGCGTATTGATGCTCGTGAGCGCCTTTTAGCCTTGTTAGATGAAGGTTCAAGCCAAGAATTATCGGCTGATTTAGAACCAAAAGATATTCTTAAATTTAAAGATTTAAAAAAATATAAAGATCGTATTACTGCTGCACAAAAAGAAACCGGTGAAAAAGATGCGTTAATTACAATGACGGGTACACTTTACAACATGCCTGTAGTCGTTGCCGCATCTAACTTCAGTTTCATGGGCGGTTCAATGGGCTCTGTTGTGGGTTCAAAATTTGTAAAAGCGGCAGAAAAAGCAATTGAATTAAACTGTCCATTTGTATGTTTCTCTGCAAGTGGTGGTGCACGTATGCAAGAAGCACTTTTCTCCTTAATGCAAATGGCGAAAACCAGCGCGGTGTTAGCAAAAATGCGTGAAAAAGGTGTGCCGTTTATTTCGGTATTAACTGACCCAACATTAGGTGGGGTATCTGCAAGTTTTGCCATGTTAGGTGATGTAAACATTGCTGAGCCAAAAGCATTAATCGGTTTTGCAGGCCCACGTGTTATCGAACAAACCGTACGTGAAAAATTACCAGAAGGCTTCCAACGTAGTGAATTCTTACTCGAGAAAGGGGCGATTGATATGATCGTGAAACGTTCAGAAATGCGTTCAACCCTTGGAAACCTTTTAAGCAAACTCACCAATCAACCTTCACCTTTTGTTGAAGTAGAAGTTGTTGAACATGAGTAATACAATGAATTTAAAAGCCACTTCGCCACTCGCTGAGTGGCTTTCTTATTTGGAAAATAGTCACTTTAAAGCTATTGATTTAGGGCTGGATCGTATTAAATCCGTGGCAGAAGAATTAGATCTTTTGAATCTCGCACCTTATGTGATCACGGTGGGGGGCACAAATGGTAAAGGCACGACTTGTCGTTTGCTTGAAACTATTTTGTTAAATCACGGCTTGC
>CABSXY010000005.1 GCA_902481695.1 uncultured Haemophilus sp.
CGTTAGATTTAATGATCGGTTATTTACCGGCTATTCAATATATTTAAAAGGTTTTTATGCAACAAACTCATTTCAATTTATACAAGATGAGCAAAAATGTCCTTTTTGCTTTAACAGCTTTTTCATTAGTCGCCTGTACGACAACACCAAGTGAACCGCCAAAAAATACAGAACATTGGGCAACTCTAATCAGCAAACAGGAAAATTTACATCAGGTGGATAATAAATTTTACCGTAGTGAGCAATTAGAAGCACAATCTGAAGCGTTATTAAATAAATTGAATATTCACACTATTGTGAATTTACGCTTTTTTGACCGTAATGATGATAAACAAGCATTTGGTCATACTAAGATCAATTTGATTAATACCCCATTACTTACTTGGTCAATCAGCCCAGATGAAGTAGCTGATATTTTGTGGCAAATTAAACAACATCAAAAAAATGGTGCGGTTTTAGTGCATTGCTATCATGGTGCTGACAGAACAGGCCTCATTGTTGCAAGCTACCGTGTGATTTATCAAAATTGGGATCTCAATGAAGCCAAACGTGAAATGCAACAAGGCCCTTACGGCTATCATTCTGTTTGGAAAAATATTGATAATTTCTTCACGCAAGAGAATATGGCTAAGATCAAAGCCGAATTAGATAAACGTTCTAACAAGACAAAATAGAACATGAATGAAAGTGCGGTTAAAATTAACCGCACTTTTATTTCCCACAACGTTACTTAATTAACATTAATGACTATGTTTGTTCAACAACAAAACGCAACACCATCCAATATTGTGGCGTTCAATTTTCTATTGATTGCCTTTTTAACGGGAATTGCATCTGCGTTTCAAACGCCGACCTTGAGTTTATATCTCTCTCAAGAGATTCAAGTTTCACCTTTTTTTGTGGGCTTGTTCTATTCAGTCAATGCCATTATTGGCATTATCTTGAGCCAAATTCTGGCGAAATATTCTGATAAGCAAGATGATCGTCGCAAAGTGATGATTGTATGCTGCTTAATTGCCGTGCTTGGCTGTCTGATTTTTGCTTATAGCCGAAATTATTATGTGTTAATTATTATCGGCACAACGCTATTAGGGCTAGGTTCATCCGCTAATCCGCAATCTTTTGCTTTAGCGCGAGAATATGCTGAAAGTAGTCATCGTGAAGCGGTGATGTTCACCACAATTATGCGAACTCAAATCTCATTGGCTTGGATTGTTGGGCCACCGCTTTCTTTTTTCATTGCGTTAAACTGGGGCTTTGATTACATGTATTTGGTGGCGGGTTCTGCCTTTTTACTTTGTGCAGGCGTCAGCAAATTATTGCCGAAAATTCCTCGTCAAAGTGCGGTTAAAAATCAAGAGATTTTAGACAATACGCCACCAAGAAAAAGTGTGATTTACTTGTTCATCGCTAATCTATTGCTTTGGACCTGTAACAGCATGTATCTCATTAATATGCCATTATTTGTAATTAATGAATTACATTTAGACAAAGAATTGGCGGGAACATTAATGGGAACGGCTGCAGGATTGGAAATTCCTGTGATGATTTTTGCGGGCTATCTCACCAAATATTTCAGTAAAAAGCGCTTGATGATGATTGCTTTAGTTTCAGGTCTTGCTTTTTATTCAAGTTTATTATTTGCGGAGCAAACTTGGCAGCTTATCGGATTACAAATGCTTAACGCGATTTTTATTGGTATTACCGCTACCATTGGCATGGTGTATTTCCAAGATTTAATGCCGACTAAAATGGGCATAGCCACTACGCTATTCAGTAATGCAGCAAAAAGTAGTTGGATTATTGGTGGACCGATTGCCGGTATTATTGCAGAAATTTGGCATTACAACTCTGTTTTTTATGTCGCTGTGGCATTAATTTTGATCAGCGTAGTCTGTATGTGGAAAGTCAAATCTGTTTAATGAGAAATAAAAAAGTGCGGTCAATTTGACCGCACTTTTACTTTACACTATCTTAGCGCCATGCTTTGAATTGATTAATCAATCCATTAGTTGAACTATCATGGCTTGAAACCTTCTCTTTGTCTGCCAATTCTGGAAGAATTCGATTCGCTAATTGTTTACCTAATTCCACGCCCCATTGGTCGAAACTAAAGATATTGAAAATCACACCTTGTGCAAAAATTTTGTGTTCATACATAGCAATTAATGCACCAAGAACAAATGGTGTAATTTTTTGCACTAAAATAGAGTTGGTCGGTTTGTTACCGGTAAAGACTTTGAATGGCACAATGTCTTTTACCTCATCCAACGATTTACCGGCTTTCACAAATTCTGCTTCGACTTCCTCTTTGGTTTTACCAAATGCAAGCGCTTCAGTTTGTGCAAAGAAGTTTGATAACAATTTTCTGTGATGATCACCTAATGGATTATGACTTTGTGCCGGTGCGATAAAGTCACAAGGGATTAACATCGTACCTTGGTGAATCAATTGATAGAATGCATGCTGACCGTTTGTACCTGGTTCCCCCCAAATAATTGGGCCGGTTTGATAATCACGGATAACATTGCCATTACGATCGACATATTTACCGTTTGACTCCATATTACCTTGTTGGAAATAAGCCGCAAAACGATGTAAATATTGGTCATAAGGTAAAATTGCCTCAGTTTGTGCACCAAGGAAGTTGGTATTCCATAAACCGACTAATGCTAATGTTACAGGGATATTTTTTTCTAATGGCGCGGTACGGAAATGTTTATCCATTTCATGCGCACCACTTAATAACGCTTCAAAATTGTCAAAACCGATTGAAAGTGCAATAGAAAGACCGATTGCAGACCATAAAGAATAACGGCCACCAACCCAATCCCAGAATTCAAACATATTGTTTGTATCAATACCAAATTCTGCTACCGCTTTACCATTGGTAGAAAGTGCGGCGAAGTGTTTTGCCACCGCGCTGTTATCTTTCGCTGCCGCTAATAACCAATCGCGTGCAGAATTTGCATTGGTCATAGTTTCTTGGGTGGTGAAGGTTTTAGAAGCCACTAAGAAAAGTGTCGTTTCAGGATTCACTTTTTTCAACGTTTCAGCGATATGGGTTCCATCCACGTTTGAAACGAAGTGCATATTCAAGTGATTTTTATAAGGACGAAGCGCTTCAGTCACCATGTAAGGACCTAAGTCCGAACCACCGATACCGATATTCACCACATCAGTAATTGCTTTTCCGGTATAACCTTTCCATTCACCTGAAATCACACGCTCACAGTACGCAATCATTTTCGCTAATACGGCATTCACTTCTGGCATCACATCTTTGCCATCTACATAGACAGGCGTATTTGAACGGTTACGAAGTGCGGTATGTAATACTGCTCGATTTTCTGTACGATTAATTTTCTCCCCCGCAAACATAGCATTAATCGCTTCATCTAATGCAGACTCTTTAGCTAATTGACGAAGCAATTTGAGGGTTTCTTGATTAATTTTATTTTTTGAAAAATCCACTAAGATTTGATTTTCAAAAGTTAAAGAATAATCATTAAAACGATTTTGTTCTTGTTTGAACAAATCAGCAATCGTGGTATGAGCCAGTTGAGATTGGTGAGCTTCAAGCGCTTTCCACGCTTGTGTATTGGTTGGATTGATGTTTTTCATGAATATTTCCTTTTAAAAATTGAATTCTTTACATTTTTGCTTTCTTACAAAAACAATTAATCGACATATTCTGTTATAACACGAGGGGTTAATTTTGTAATCAATTCATAGCTTAAAATACCACTGTATTTAGCTACCGTTTCAATTGGTAATTCCTTACCCCATAAAATCACTTCATCACCTACTTTATCTTGGCTATCTGCGCCTAAGTCTACCGTTAGCATATCCATTGAGACGCGACCGACAATAGGAACAATACGACCATTTAGATAAACTGGCGTACCTTCTGGCACATCACGCGGATATCCATCACCGTATCCAATAGCGACAACACCAATTTTGGTATCTTTCGGACTGGTCCAAATGCCACCATAACCAACAGGTTCACCTTTTTTATGTTCGCGCACCGCAAGCAATGAAGAAGTTAAGTTCATCACGGGGATTAAACCAAATTCAGCGCCGACAGTATCCGTTGGTGAAATGCCGTACATAATAATCCCTGGTCGAATACAATCTAAATGAGCCTCAGGCCAGAATAAAATCCCACCAGATGCGGCAATGGTTCGCTCTCCCTCTTTATTTTTTGTGGTTTGAAGGAAACGATCGAGCTGAATTTGCGTATAATCCGAATCTAACTCATCAGCACGGCTAAAATGGCTGACAAAACCTAAGTGCGGTTGAATTTGAGGGAGTTTTTTCAGCTCTTGATAAAAATAATCCACTTCATCAAGTGATACACCTAAACGGTGCATACCAGTATCAATTTTTAACCAGACTTTAATTGGGCTTGGTACTACGGCTCGTTTTAATGCTTCAAGCTGTTCACGGTTATGTACTACCGTTTCGATGTTATTTACTGCAATAATCGGTAAATCTTTTTCATCAAAAAAGCCTTCTAGCAATAAGATCGGTTTAATAATACCGTTAGAGCGTAACGATAACGCCTCTTCTAAACGTGCCACAGCAAAGCAGTCCACCATGCTTTCTAAAGCGGATGAGACAAATACCACACCGTGGCCATACGCATTTGCTTTCACGACGGCAATAATCTTGCTGTGGGGTGCTTTTTCTTTAATAACTTGTAAATTATGTTTTAAGGCAAGCGAACTGATTTTCGCTGTTGCCGGTTTTACGTTCATTTTTCTAATCCGTTATCTCTTGCCTAATAATCATCTCTATATTCACGCTGTTCGGCAAGGTTATCAAAGCGTGAGAATTGACCGTTAAAGGCTAAACGTACACGACCAATCGGACCGTTACGTTGTTTACCAATAATGATTTCAGCAACACCTTTATCTTCGGAATTATCGTTATACACTTCGTCACGATAAATAAACATAATCAAGTCAGCATCCTGCTCAATAGAGCCTGATTCACGCAAGTCTGAGTTTACCGGACGTTTATCTGCACGTTGTTCTAAAGTACGGTTAAGCTGGGAAAGCGCAATAACCGGGACTTCCAATTCTTTTGCTAATGCTTTTAAAGAACGAGAAATCTCAGCGATCTCTAAGGTACGGTTATCTGAAAATGCGGGGGCGCGCATTAATTGAAGGTAGTCCACCATAATCATGCTTAAACCACCATTTTCACGATACACACGACGTGCGCGAGAACGCAATTCTGTTGGGGTTAACCCCGATGAATCATCAATATAAAGATTGTTTTTTTGCTTAAACATCCCAAACACGCTGGCAATTTTGCTCCATTCTGCTTCTTCCAAGTTTTGGCCAGTACGAATTTTGGTTTGATCCACGCGAGCGAGAGAGGCAATCATACGCATCATAATTTGTTCAGCTGGCATCTCTAAACTGAAGACTAATACTGGCTTATCACTTGCCATGGCGGCATTTTCACAAAGGTTCATTGCAAATGTGGTTTTACCCATGGAAGGACGCGCCGCCACAATGATGAGATCGGAAGGCTGTAAACCTGCTGTTTTCTTGTCTAAATCAACAAAACCTGTTGTAACCCCTGTCACACCGTTATGATTTTCAAGCTTACCTAAGGTTTCAATTCGAACGATGGTGCTTTCTAATACGCTGAGCACGTTTTGTGGTCCTTCTGTTGAAGAACTTCGTTTTTCAGCGATCGCAAAGACTTCCCTTTCAGCTTCATCCAATACCATTTTGATGTCTTTGCCTTTTGGGGAATAACTGTTTTCTGCAATACGATTCCCCGCTGCAATAAGCTCACGCAAAATCGCTTTTTCACGTACGATTTCGGCATAAGCCAAAATATTAATGGCATTTGGGGTATTATTAGAAAGATCAGCGAGATAAGCAAAACCGCCTACAGAATCACTGATACCTTTGGCTTTAAGCGCTTGATCGAGGGTAATTAAATCAATTGGCATTTGGTTACGCATTAATTCTTCCATGGTTTGGAAGATGGCTTTATGTGCAAAAGTGTAAAAATCCTCAGCAATGACCCTTTCCGCAATGCCATCCCAATGCTGATTACTCAACATAATACCGCCAAGAACGGCTTGTTCAGCTTCAGTGGAATGAGGCGGGATACTAACTTGTTCAGTTTTCTGATCAGAAGATTGGATTTGTCGTTGTGATGCCATAAGGATTTCAATTTAAACTAAAAAACTATGCTTATGATACCGCAAATACGAGGTGGTTTTAAGAAAAAAGTGCGGTCAATATTTTCAATATTTTAGACATAAAAAAACGGTGGAAAAATCCACCGCTCTTTTTTATTCAGTAATGTTGATTATTCAACCGTTAAAGTACGACATACGTTAGTTGTACCTTCAGATTCATCACCTTGTGTTAATAAAACAAGATCACCTGAAACTAAATAACCTTTTTCTTTTAATAGGTTAATCGCGGCTTTTGCACCTGCAGAGCTACGAGATTCACCATCAAAATGAACTGGTGTGACACCGCGGTACAATGCGCAACGGTTTAATGTTTCTTGAACACGAGAAAGTGCAAAGATTGGTAAACCTGAGCTAATACGTGACATTAATAATGGTGTACGACCAGAGTGGCTTAATGTAATGATTGCTGCAATACCGCTTAAGTGGTTCGCTGCATACATCGCAGACATTGCTACAGATTCTTCAATATCTCTGAACTCACGATCTAAACGGTGATGAGAAACATTGATGCTAGGCATTTTTTCTGCACCTAAACATACGCGAGCCATTGTCGCTACAGTTTCAGCTGGATATTGACCTGCTGCAGTTTCTGCTGAAAGCATTACCGCATCAGTACCATCTAATACCGCATTTGCCACGTCCATTACTTCTGCACGAGTTGGCATTGGGTTGCTGATCATTGACTCCATCATTTGAGTTGCAGTAATAACCGCACGGTTTAATTGACGTGAACGACGAATTAATTTTTTCTGTACGCCAACTAATTCTGGGTCACCAATTTCAACACCTAAGTCACCACGCGCAACCATGATTACATCAGAAGCAAGGATGATATCGTCCATTGATGCATCATCAACTACGGTTTCAGCACGTTCAACTTTAGCAACGATTTTTGCATCTAAACCTGCTTGTTTTGCTAACTCACGTGCATAGTTTAAATCTGCACTTGAACGTGGGAAAGATACCGCTAAGAAATCCACACCGATACGTGCCGCAGTGATAATATCTGCTTTATCTTTTTCAGTTAATGCATCTGCAGATAAGCCACCACCTAATTTGTTGATCCCTTTATTGTTTGATAATGGACCACCAACAGTCACTTCAGTAAATACTTTTGCACCTTCTGTAGAAAGTACTTTTAATTGAACACGGCCGTCATCTAATAAAAGAATATCGCCTGGTACAACATCTTGTGGAAGTGTTTTATAGTCTAAACCTACGGCTTCTTGATTACCTTCACCTTTTGGTAATTCCGCATCAAGAATAAATTTATCACCAACATTTAAGAAAATTTTGCCGTCTTTAAAAGTAGAAACACGAATTTTAGGACCTTGTAAGTCACCTAAAATTGCCACGGTTTTACCTAATTTCTTCGCGATCGCACGAACACGCTCAGCACGCTCAATATGATCATCTGGTGTACCGTGAGAAAAGTTCATACGCACAACATTAGCGCCTGCTGCGATAATTTTTTCAAGATTGTTATCGCGATCTGTTGCTGGACCCATTGTACATACAATCTTCGTTCTTCTTAATTTTCTAGACATTATCTAAACTCCACAAATGGTTACAATTTACTAAAGCTTTTTTAAATTTCGGCTCATCCGAGATAAAAAACGCTGCGCATTATACGCTTAAACCTGTACAAAATCAAAATAACTACTGAGACTTTTTAAATCAGATTTTGGTTATTTTTTTAGCAGCTAAATTTAACTTAAAACAAATCCTCTTGTTTTCATCCTTAAAACTGTTTATCATCTGCCACATCTTTTACGCGACTATAGCTCAGTTGGTTAGAGCACCACCTTGACATGGTGGGGGTCACTGGTTCGAGTCCAGCTAGTCGCACCATCTTGCAATCCCAAGCTTTTTAGCTTGGGATTTTTCTTTTTATCACCCTACTGAATTTGAATGAATATTTTCTGAATAATTCACATAAGCAAATGAAAATAATTTGCATTGATCGACGTAAACGTTTTCGCTATACTTGCGGCTCTTTTATTATCTATCGGGATAGCGATTATGAATTTTAAATTAAGCCTCATTTCAACCGCACTTTTAACCAGTTTTTCAGTTTCAGCATTTGCGGAAACTGAACAACCAGTAAAAGCAAACACTGAAACGCTTGAACAAATTAATGTTCAAGATACAGGTATTAAACAAAATGGTTATCAAACGACAGGGACATCCGTCGTATCAAAAGCTGAAGTGCCTGTATTCGATACACCAAATACTGTCAATATCCTTTCGACTAAATTATTAGAAGATCGTAAACCTGAATCACTCATTGATGCGCTTTATAACGTCAGTGGTGTAAGCCAAGCCAATACGCTAGGTGGTATGTTTGATGCCATCCAAAAACGTGGTTTTGGTGGAAACCGTGACAACTCAATTATGCGTAACGGTTTACAAGCTGGCCCAGCGAAAAACTTTAGCGCGACAACTGAAACCGTTGAAGTGTTAAAAGGGCCTGCATCTGTACTTTATGGTATTCAAGATCCAGGTGGTGTGGTTAATATCATTACTAAAAAACCACAACAAACACCACGCTATGTTATCGGAGGAACTTTAGGTAATCATAGCCTATGGGGAACACAATTAGATTTCACTGGTGGCTTAGGAAATGGTTTTGCTTACCGCTTTATCTATGACAAACAAGAAAAAGACTACTGGCGTAATTTTGGCAAATTAAAAAATACGACTTATGCGCCATCACTTTCTTGGGAAAATGATAAAACTAAAGTGCTTCTTTCTTATGAACATAAAGATATTCTTGAGCCATTTGATCGTGGCACAAACCTTTTAACGGCGACGAATGCCTTACCGGACATTCCTGTATCGCGTCGTTTAGATGAGCCGAATAATGAAACAACCGCAAAAACCGATAATATCGATTTCAAAATTGAACACAAATTAAGTGACGGTTGGAAATTAAATGCGGGTTACATCTATGCTCGTTATAAATATTTCTATAACCAAGCACGTATTACAAATATCAATGTTAAAGATGTTGCGATCCCTGCTATTAAAAATAAAAAGGGCGAGATTACCTCTCCAGAATTAAGCGCTCGTCATGTACGCCGAGCTATTGAGCAACAACAAGGCGATCAACGTGTTCATAGTGGCACATTAAATATCGTCGGTGAATTTGGTATTGGTGATATTGCTAACCGTTTTGTAGCCGGTGTGGATGTTATGCGTAATATCCGCGATATTGGACCTATTTATAACCAAGGTATCATGAGTTCTGATATCAATATCGATCATCCAAATTATACCAATCCGGTTGCTGAACATAAAAACGGTAACGGCAACGCTTACCAATATAACCATCTAAAAACCGTTGGTGTTTATATCCAAGATACCGCTTACTTTACAGATAACTTTATCATGACAGGTGGTTTACGTTATGAGTACTTTGATCAATTTGCAGGACGTCATTGTTTAAATGCTGCAAACTGTAAAAAAGGCCAAAATCTAACAAGAACCGGCAATACTGATCAGCACGATGGTAAATTATTGTATCAATTAGGTGCCGTATATAAATTTACGCCACATATTGCGACCTTTGCAAACTACTCTGAGTCTTTCCGTCCACAAATGAGTGTGGCAACACCTGTTAGCGGAGATTTAAAACCAGAACAAGGTAAATCTTTTGAAATTGGTGCAAAATACGAAAACTCAGGTTTCAATGCGACACTTGCATTATTCAATATCAGCAAACGTAATGTAGCTGAGGCCGTTGGTTCTGGTTCAAATGCGCAATTGAATATCGTCGGCAAACAACGTTCTCGTGGGGTGGAATTCGATCTTAATGGTCAAATTACGGATAGTCTAAGCGTAGCGGCTAACTATACCTACACCAAGGTAAAATCACTTGAAAATGAACTTTACCCTGATGCGGTAAATCAACAACTTTCTGGTGTACCAAAACATCAAGCTTCTCTATTCTTAGCTTATAACGTAGGTGAATTTGATTTTGGTAACATCCGTGTTGGTGGTGGTGCTCGTTATTTAGGTTCTTGGCATGCTTATAACAGTGATTACACTAAAGCATACAAATTACCTCATGCCGTGGTATATGATGCCTTTATTGCTTACGATACCAAAATCTCTGGCAAGAAAGTGTCTTTCCAACTTAACGGTAAAAACTTAGCAGATAAAACTTACTATCCATCTACCTCTGGTAACGCAACAAACACGTTAATCCCTGTTGCATTAGGTTATGGACGTGAATTTATCTTCAACACGAAAGTTGAGTTTTAATTGAGCGCACAATACGAGGGCGAATCATTTCGCCCTTTTTTCGTTTTTTACTTTATGGATAATCAATGAATTGGCAAACTGAACTTAACTCAAGTTTAAGCTGGATTTTGACCGCACTTTTCTGGGTGATTGTGTGCTTTAGCGTGACGACACTAGCACTCAAACAAACCACATTCGGTCAAAAGTTTTGGCATATTGCATCCCCTTCGATTAATCGTCGTAACAGCATCAAAATCATCCTTATGCTACTGGTATTGTTTACGATGATTTTGCTAGAAGTGCGCTTCAGCGTGCTCAACTCTTTTTTCTATAATGGGCTTTATAGCTCCATGCAGGAATTAGATGCGGATAAGTTTTGGTTCTTTGCAAAACTAAATGCCCTCTTAGTATTAGTACAAGTTATCCACTCCATTGCCGATTATTTCTTACGGCAAGTATTTGAAATCCGTTGGTTGGAAAGCTTGAATAAAATCCTGGTTAAACGATGGTTAGAAAATAAAAAATACTATCGTCTCAAATATGAAAAAGATCTACCCGATAATATTGATCAACGTATTGAACAAGATGCGCGTGAATTCATCAGTAGCACTGTCACTATTGTACGTGGCATGATTAATTCTGTGCTAACCACCATTGAATTTACCATCATCCTTTGGTCTCTCTCTGGCGTGTTGAGTCTTTTCGGATTGAATATCGAAAAAGGCGTTGTCTTCTTTATTTACGCCTTTATTATCCTCGCAACGTTAATGTCTGTTTGGATTGGTCATCCTTTAATCAAGTTAAATTTCAATAAAGAAAAACTCAATGGTGACTACCGTTATTCTTTGATTCGAGTGCGAGATAATGCGGAAAGTATCGCTTTCTATCAAGGCGAACTGCAAGAACAACACTTATTGAAAAACAAATTTGCTCAAATCATTCATAACCGTTGGGCAATTGTATTGAGAATGTTGGGATTAGACGGCTTTAATGGAAGTGTCACGCGCGTTGCAAAACTCTTACCGTTAATGCTGCAAGCACCTCGTTTTTTCACTGGACAAATCAAACTGGGCGATATGCACCAAACTGTGCAAGCATTTAACCGATTAATGACCGCACTTTCCTTCTTCCGTTTGTTCTATGAAGAATTTACGCTCTACCAAGCGCGTTTAAATCGTCTTTATGGTTTTATGACGAAGTTGGATGAATTAGATCATTTAGAGGTTCATCAACCCATGAAATGCTCAAACCGTGTTGCGTTATCAAATTTTGGTATTAAAGATGACCAAGGCAGATTGTTGCTTAATAACTTGAATATTGAATTAAAAAATGGTGATGCTTTATTAATTCAAGGGCCTTCTGGTACGGGAAAAACATCGCTATTAAAAGCGATGGCAGGAATTTATCCTTTTGAAACAGTTGGTCTGGTGGAACATCCTTGTGTGACCAGTTTGTTCCTACCGCAACGCCCTTATATGCCACAAGGTACATTACGTGAAGCGATTTGCTATCCGGATATTGATCCTTATCATCCTGAATTGGAAAAAACACTGACTGATTGCTGTTTAGATAAATATCTTCATAGCCTTGATGTAGAGAACGATTGGCAGGCAATTTTGTCGCCAGGTGAATTACAGCGCGTGGCATTTATTCGGATTTTACTGACGAAACCTGAAGTGGTCTTTTTAGATGAAACCACATCAGCACTTGATGAGCCAACCGAGTACCTCCTTTATAAAACAATTAAAGAGCGGTTACCCAATATGATCATTCTGAGCGTGGGTCATCGTGGCACATTGCATCAGTTCCATAATAAGCAACTAGATTTGGCAGTCTGCATCGTCTAAATAATAAAAGGCTAAATTTATATTTAGCCTTTTCTTTTTTTTACTAAATACGATTGAACTTATAAGAAGTCTCTCAAGGCTTGCTACACATCCCAATCCCCCCTATAATTCCCCCAATTTTTCTAATTTCATTTTCACAATGTCAAATAAAACCATTGCCAAAAATACGCTATTTCTTTACATCCGAATGCTCTTCAACATGGGGGCGATGCTGTATATCTCTCGTGTGGTATTGCAGGTATTGGGTGTGGAAGATTTTGGTATCTACAACATTGTGATGGGTGTGGTGGTCTTATTTTCCTTTTTTAATGGCACAATGACGGCCACCACTCAGCGTTTTATTAACGTAGAAAAAGCCTCGAATGACATTCAACGTGTCAATAAAGTCTTTAATATTAGCATCTTAAATCACCTACTCATTATTTTTATCGTATTCGTGTTAGCCGAAACCGTCGGTTTATGGTTTTTAAATCACAAATTGGTGATCCCCGCTGAACGCTTGCAAGCCGCAAATATCGTTTACCAATTAGCATTAATTATCGCTCTTGTTGAAATCATCAAAGTGCCATTCAATGCCATGATTGTTGCCCATGAGAAAATGGGATTCTATGCTTGGTTGGGATTAGGTGAAACCATTTTAAAACTGACTTCTGTCTTTATCTTAAGTCATATCACGCATTACGATAAGTTGATTACTTATGGCTGCTTATTGCTTTCAGTCAGTTTAATCGTGCTCTCTCTTTATGTGTTATTCACTAAATATTACTTCAAAGAAGCTGCACGTTTCCGCCTATATAAAGATTTAAGCAAAACCAAAGAAATGGTGAGTTTTTCAGGTTGGATGCTCATGGGGCAAGTTGCCTATGTGGGTTCGACCCAAGGCTTGAATATGGTGTCTAACTTATTCTTTGGCGTGGCAGTCAATGCAGCTGTCGCCATTGCGACCCAGGTAGAAGGTGCGGTTTATAGCTTTGTGAATAATTTCCAAATGGCGGCTAATCCGCAGTTAGTGCAGTCTTATGCGGCAAAAGATTACGATCGCAATCGCCAATTAATTCTTGGTATTTCAAAATACTCACTTTATTTAATGGCGATTCTCTCTGCGCCTGTATTGTATTTCACCCATACCTTACTGACATTTTGGCTAGGTGATCATCTTCCGCAATATACTGAGCAACTCGTACAAGCTATTATTGCTTGCTTATTAATCAGTGCAATGGCAGGGGCATTTTGGATGAGTGCATTAGCCATTGGCACATCCACCGTAAAACAATACAATATCATCGTCGCATTAATCGATCTTTGTACGGTGCCTTTGGCTTATTATTTGTTCACACTAGGTTATAATCCAGTATTTGCCTTTGTGGGTAAATTTAGTACGATGGTCATCTCACAACTCTATCGATTATATTTTATTAATAAAAAAATTAAATTTAACCACAAAGAATTTGTCTCATATTTAGTGAATGTCGGCGTGGTGTTTGGCCTGCTATTAGGTACCATCTATATATCCGATACTACCCGCAGCTATTCTTTATTGGAATTTATTGGACAATCCATCATTTTAGAAATGGTATTAATCTGTGTCATTTTAATCTTCGGATTAAACACAGCAGAAAAAAATTTCTTGTTTAGCTATTTAAAGAAAAGAGTAAAAAAAGGAATCAACTCCTTATTGATTTAAAAAACAAACTGAATCCTATTGTCGAACTGATCAAAGATAAAAACGACGTATTTTATTTCGACTACCCACTTCATTTGAACGTGGGCGATTTGCTGATTTATCACGGAACCGAGCAATTTTTTAAAGATCACCATATTAATGTGACCTTAAAACGTTGCGAATATGATTTAGATCTTGAAGAAGTCAAAGCGAAAATCACACCAAACACTACCATCCTTTTACATGGTGGTGGTAACTTTGGTGATCTTTATCCGCAGCACCAAAAGATCCGTGAAGAAATGGTGATGAATTTCCCGAATAATCGAATTATTGTATTGCCACAAACTGCTTATTTTAAACACGAAGAAAATCTGCAAAAATCAGCCGCACTTTTCCGTAGCCACAGTGATTGCCATCTATTGGCGCGTGACGAAAGAACAGAGAACCTATTTACACAATTTTCAAATCATGTTTATTTGTCACCGGACATGGCGCATCAGCTTTATGGCACGATGGAAACGAAACAAGGCAAAACTGGTGAGCAGCTTTACTTCCTACGTAAAGATATTGAAGCGAGTGATATCGAGAAAAATATCCTTGCTCAACTGCCTGCTAACAGCAATGTAAAAGACTGGGAAGATATTCTTTCAACAGAAGACGATCTTGTTTTGGCAATAAGCTGGCGAATGAGTAAAATGGCGAACAAATTTGGCTTAGGTTGGCTGAAAGATCTTTGCCATCAATTCTGGTATGCCTATACTCAACGCATTGTAAAACGTGTTGCGCAAGTATTCTTAGCGAATGACAAAGTGACTACAACTCGCTTGCATGGTCATATTTTCTCTTGCTTGTTAGAAATTCCAAATCGTGTTTGCGATAACTCTTATGGCAAAAATAGTAGCTATGCGAAATTATGGACAAAAGAGCTAGATTTCGTTGAATTGGATAAATAATGTTTGAATTAAAAAAACTGATTACAGCCATGATTCTTCCCCCATTTAATATTTTAATTTTATGGGGACTTTCACTTATTCTAGCTAAATTCAATTTCAAAAAATTAAGCCGAATTTCGACCGCACTTGGTTTCTCTCTACTCTATCTTTTAAGCATTCCTTACACTGCACAAGTACTTAAAGACAGTCTCATTACTGAAGATCATTTAACACTGCAAGATTATCAACAAGCTCAAGCGATCGTTTTACTTGGCGGTGGTTTACGTGATAGTAAAGAGCTTTATGCACCATTAGCTTCAACAGGTACTCAACTTGAACGCTTACGCTATGCCGCTTTCTTACAAAAAGAAACACACTTGCCACTATTAATTACAGGGGCGAGTCCAACAGGCGCTATTGAGGCCAAAATCGCCGCCGAAGAACTCCAAAACTTCTTTAATGTGCCAACTAAATGGATTGAACCTAAAGCACTTACTACTAAAGAAAATGCGCTTTTCACCAAACAAATATTGGAAAAAGAAGGTATTCACAAAATTATTTTAGTCACCAATGAATGGCATATGCAACGTGCAAAATTATTGTTCCAACAACAAGGTTTTGATGTGTTACCTGCAAGTGTAGGTGAAGGCATTACGCCTGACAGTTATGGACTCAATATGATGCATTTTATTCCACAAGGTGGCGCGATTACGAAAAATATGCAATTACTCAAAGAGTGGATTGGATATTGGAAAGAGCGCTAAAGTGCGGTCAAAAGATCACAAATTAGATAATGTTAAGAGGAAGAAAACATGAGTCAAATTACACGCGAACAAATGCTTCAGGTATTCGAAAATCGCTGTTCCACACGTTATTACGATCCGAATAAAAAAATTAGCCAAGAAGATTTTGCGGCAATTTTAGAATTTGCTCGTTTATCACCAAGCTCAGTCGGTTCTGAGCCATGGAAGTTCTTAGTTATTCAAAATAAAGCATTACGCGATAAGCTCAAACCTTTTAGCTGGGGTATGCAATATCAATTAGATGATTGTAGTCATTTAGTGATCATTCTTGCGAAGAAAAATGCTCGATATGACACGCCTTTCTTCCGTGATGTGGCGGTGCGTAGAGGTTTACAAGGCGAGCAATTAGAAAAAGCCTTGGAAAAATATAAAGGCTTACAAGAAGTTGAAATGAAAACCGCAGAAAGCGAGCGTGCATTATTTGACTGGGCAAGCAAACAAACCTACATTGCATTAGCCAATATGCTTACCGGTGCTGCCGCTATCGGTGTAGATTCTTGCCCTATTGAAGGCTTTAACTACGATAAAATGAATGAAGTTTTAGCCGCTGAAGGTCTCTTTGATCCAAATGAATGGGGCGTATCTGTGGCAGCAACATTTGGTTATCGCGCGAGAGACATTACCAAAAAATCTCGTAGACCAATTGAAGAAATCGTCACTTGGGTTGAATAATCTATTTTCAAATAAATGGGCAGCAAACGCTGCCCTTTTCTTTATCCACCAAACAAGGCTGCTCCACCCGTTACAGCCCCCATCGTGCCATATAACAAGCTTAGTGCAAAAAAGATCATAATTGCGCCCGCAACACATTTGATCATTGCCTCGCCTTTTTGATTAGAACCCGCTAAACCATACCAATGGCTTAATCGCGTTGCGACATTTCTCGCATAGCGTACTAACGCTGCAAAAAGTGAAAGCATTAATCCTGTGCCGAGAGACATGGCAAACGTAGCTAAAATTCCCCACCAATAAAGATCTAACATATAAGCGAGAAATAGCACAAAAATAGCGCCACTACACGGTCGCATACCAATGGTTAAAATCACTAAGAGCTGAGATTTTAAATCACCTGATTGCTTAAGCTGTTGATCATTCGGTAGATGTTGATGCCCACAACTACATTGTGTTTGACTTACTTTTCCTTGTTCATATCGAAATGGTGAAGCTGTTCCAATCTGTTTCGGCAATGATTGGATCGATGTAATACGAAAAGATTGTTTTTTCTTCAAGCCTTTCAAACCTTGAGCAATCCAATAAAGTCCTAATAGCAATAATAAAATGAGTGCGCTACGTTCCAGCCATAACTGGCTAAGTTTAAAATATTTAGAGGAAAGATTAAGTATCACCACCACAATGGAGGTTGCTGCGACTGCGACAAAACCTTGCATGAGAGAGGAAAGCAAACTTAAGCGTACGCTGGTTTTAAGTTGGCTTTCGTGCGTAGAAAGATAACTAGCGATAATAAATTTGCCATGCCCAGGCCCTAATGCATGTAATACACCATAAGAAAAAGCGGCGAAAATCAACCACAATCCTGCTATAGATGAATGTGCTTGAATCTGATGTAGGTTTTCAGAAATCAGCTGATTAAAGGCTTTTTGCCAATCGGCCACTTGCACAAAAAGCCAAGGTAATAAGGCGAAAATAATCGCCAATAAGCCGATAAAAAGTGCGGTCAGTTTTAACTTCATTTTTTATTCACACTTAATTTTTACTTTCTGCGCAAACAATACACCAAGAGAATCATCTTCATTTTTTTGCGATTTATCCAATGATGATGCGTAAGATTGAATTTTTTCATCCACATTAGGTTCAAGCACCTCGCCTTTGCAGTTTGCAGGAAGTGATGAAAAATCAACCGCTCTTTTGCCAGTTTCTGCATACCGCATTGCCACATAATAAGTGCGGTCATAAGTCATCAGCGTAAATTCATTATTTTGTAAGGCCTGTGGCTGTGCCAAAAGAAAATCAAAATAATATTCCACCTCGTTCCCTTTCACACGCATACCGTAATTTTCAGGGTGTTTTGTGTATTTAATTTTATGATTTTCTTTGTCAAAGACATAACTAAAGTAATGTTCATTCACAACGTTCGCCATGACTTCATCAACTAATTTCTGTTGAGCAGCTTTATCCCCTTTCGTCTGCATCATGTCATACAATACGGCTGAAGAGCTAGCTTCATCTAGTAACCATTGAGTCGAAAAACCAATTAATTGATTATCTTTCACTAATGGTTTCGTTTGCATATCAATAAAGGCATGAGGATGTGCGAGAACCGAAAAAGGAGAAATTAGCGATAATCCTAGGAGTAATTTTTTAAACATAAATAAGAATAAAGTGGGCTAAATAATTGAATAGACAGATTTTATCACAAGCAGTTCCTAATCAAAATCGAATAAAAATCGATCTAAACGTAAAAAATCCTGTGATTTTCTTGATTTGTATCAACAAATTATTCATTCGCATTTCCATTATAACTGAAATTTATGTACTATTTGTCTCGTCAAGTGATTGCTTGATATTCATAAAGTTCCTAAATAAAATAATCATAAATATAGCTAAACTACTTTCCTACCACCCTATATGGGTGGTTTTTTTTGCCTTTCAAATAGCTTATTCCCTAAACATCAAGTAAAATAACCGCACTTTTATTCATAACATCGAGAAAATTATGTCAACGCAATTTGTATATACGATGCACCGTGTCGGCAAAGTGGTGCCACCGAAGCGTCATATTTTGAAAGATATTTCTTTAAGCTTCTTCCCTGGTGCAAAAATCGGGGTGCTCGGTTTAAATGGTGCGGGTAAATCAACCCTTTTACGCATTATGGCGGGCGTGGATAAAGAGTTCGAAGGTGAAGCGCGTCCACAACCGGGGATTAAGATCGGTTATCTTCCACAGGAACCAAAACTTGATCTGCAACAAACTGTGCGTGAAGCGGTAGAAGAAGCCGTTTCTGAAGTAAAAAATGCACTGACTCGTTTAGATGAAGTTTATGCACTTTATGCAGATCCTGATGCGGATTTCGATAAACTAGCCGCAGAACAAGCAAACCTTGAAGCGATTATTCAAGCACACGATGGACATAATTTAGATAACCAATTAGAGCGTGCAGCTGATGCATTACGTTTACCAGATTGGGATGCCAAAATCGAACATTTATCTGGTGGTGAACGTCGTCGTGTAGCGCTTTGTCGTTTATTACTCGAAAAACCAGACATGCTCTTATTAGACGAACCAACCAACCACTTAGATGCGGAATCTGTGGCATGGTTAGAACGCTTCTTACATGACTACGAAGGTACTGTTGTGGCAATTACCCACGACCGTTACTTCTTAGATAACGTAGCAGGTTGGATCTTAGAGCTTGACCGTGGTGAAGGTATTCCTTGGGAAGGTAACTACTCTTCTTGGTTAGAGCAAAAAGAGAAACGTTTAGAGCAAGAACAAGCCGCTGAAAATGCACGCCAAAAATCGATTGCGAAAGAATTAGAATGGGTACGCCAAAACCCTAAAGGTCGTCAAGCGAAAAGCAAAGCACGTATGGCGCGCTTTGATGAATTGAACTCTGGCGAATATCAAAAACGTAACGAGACCAATGAACTCTTTATTCCACCTGGTCCACGTTTAGGTGATAAAGTGATTGAGGTAGAACATCTCACTAAATCTTACGGCGATCGCACTTTAATTGATGATTTATCATTTAGCATTCCAAAAGGTGCTATCGTAGGTATTATCGGGGCGAATGGTGCGGGTAAATCTACCCTATTTCGTATGCTTTCAGGTCAAGAACAACCCGATAGCGGCTCAATTACGATGGGTGAAACCGTTGTGCTTGCTTCTGTGGATCAATTCCGTGATTCAATGGATGACAAGAAAACCGTGTGGGAAGAAGTGTCTAACGGACAAGATGTTCTCACTATTGGTAACTTTGAAATTCCAAGCCGTGCGTATGTTGGGCGCTTTAACTTCAAAGGCGTAGATCAACAAAAACGTGTGGGCGAATTATCAGGTGGTGAACGTGGTCGTTTACACTTAGCTAAACTTCTACAACGTGGTGGTAACGTACTGTTATTGGACGAACCGACCAATGACTTAGACGTTGAAACTTTACGTGCGTTAGAAAATGCGATCTTAGAATTCCCTGGTTGTGCAATGGTGATTTCCCATGACCGTTGGTTCTTAGACCGTATTGCAACTCATATTTTAGATTACGGTGATGAAGGTAAAGTGACGTTCTACGAAGGTAACTTCTCAGACTACGAAGAGTGGAAAAAGAAAACCTTAGGTGAAGCCGCAACACAACCACATCGTATTAAATATAAGCGTATTGCAAAATAAGAAATTAAAGTGCGGTCACTTTTGACCGCACTTTCCTTTTTACATCTGGAGTGATTATGTTAATTTATTTGCACATTGTTTGTGCATTTTTAAGTTTAGGATTATTAATTATCCGTGGGGGAATGCAATTAAGTGGGAAAAATTGGCGCGCGATTAAACTGCTAAAAATTTTACCGCACTTAGTTGATACACTTTTAATTGCAAGCGGCTTAACGATTTTCTTCTTGGTCGGTTATCAGTTACAAAGCTGGCTCATCATGAAAATCATTATGCTTGTGCTTTATATCTTCTTCTCGGCTAAATATTTTAGTCGCAAAGCTACAAATCCAAATAATGTATTTCTGGCATTTGCTGTATTAAGTTTCTTGGGTGCAATTTTCTTTGCTTACCAACCAGACTTCATGGAAAGTTAATCATAAAAAAATCCATCTTAAATTGAAGATGGATTTTTTGTTTTATCTTAGCCACCGGCTAACTTTACTTTAAACCCTTTTTGTTCTAAAAGTTGTTTAAGTAAATCGCGTTTTTCGCCTTGAATCTCAATATTGCCGTCTTTAACTGAACCACCACAACCACAACGTTTTTTTAGTTCAGCGGCTAATTTTTTTAATTCATCATCGGATAAATCTAGCCCAGTAATCACTGAGACGCCCGCACCTTTTCGACCACTGGTCTGTTTTTGGATGCGAACCACACCATCACCCTTAGGGCGTTGTACCGGCTCTTTTTGCGCTTTAATTCGCCCCACTTCGGTAGAATAAACTAAAGTACTCTCTGTCATATTACTAAATTGATGCATTAATTGAACGAAGCACTTCAGCTGGGTCTTCAGCTTGAGTGATTGGACGACCAATCACTAAATAATCAGAACCAGATCGAATAGCTGCTGCTGGTGTCATGACGCGACGCTGATCACCAAAATCACTACCAATTGGACGAATCCCTGGGGTGACTAATTTAAAATCAGGACCACAAGTATTACGTAAAATCTCTACTTCCTGTGGTGAGCAAACTACCCCATCTAATCCTGCACGCTGTGTTAAATTTGCAAGACGTAAAACGTGTTCAAGTGGCGAGGAATTAATACCAATTTGCAACAAATCTAAATCTTCCATGCTTGTTAATACAGTTACCGCGATTAATAACGGTGCATCTTTTCCATAAGGCTCAAGAATTTTCTTCGCCTCTTCCATCATTTTTAAACCACCGCTAGCATGGACATCAACCATCCATACGCCTAAATCAGCCGCAGAACGCACAGCTCTTGCCACAGTATTCGGAATATCATGAAATTTTAGGTCGAGGAAAACATCAAATTGACGCTCATGCAATTGCTTAACGAAACTGGTTCCCAATGTGGTAAACATTTCTTTACCCACTTTTAAACGGCATAAACTTGGATCAATTTGATCCACGAGGGATAGCGCTTGTGCTTCCGTTTCGTAATCCAATGCAACGATTACTTTGCTATTCATAATTTTACCTCACTGTGTCAATTAATTATGTTCTGGTTTGATGGATTCCCACTGTTTGCAAGAAGGACAATTCCACATTAATTTATGGGTTTGATAACCGCAATTTGAGCAACGATAACTAAAGCCTTGCTTAATTCTCTCACCCACCATTTTATGTAGCAAAATTAAGCTTTCTTTACCTCGCCCTTCCTCAGCATCATCAATTTGGAATTGAATAAAACGGTGGAAAATAGATGTACTTGGATGTTTTGTGAGTTGTTGATAAAGCTTTGATTGCGCTGCACTCTTACCATCTTTCTCTTCAATCACGCTTGCTAACATTAAATCTACTTTCGTATTGTTAATCTGCTGGCTGGCTCGAATCAAGAATAACTCAAAGTTATCTCTCTCTCCTAATTCATCATAACAATATTTGAGTGTTTTCAACACTTCTCCAATGTAAATTGGATTTTGATTAAGAATATTCTCCAAAAAATGAATGGCTTGACGGTAGTTTTTATCTGCCATTTCTAAATCAGCAAGAAGCATTGATGCTCTCACACTGGTTGGAGATACATTCAACGCTTTTTGTAAAATACTACGTTTTTCGTCCGCACTTTCAAGTTCACCGCTTAAGGCATATTCACAATAACATTGTGCTAATTCCACATTATTTTCTTTAGGTGAGATCTTGGCAAGCTTCTCTGCGATATTAACGGCTTTTTTCCATTCTTTTGTTTTTTGGTAAATCACTAAAAGCTGTTGGAGTGCATTTTCAGCAAACTCTGGTTCATCCACCATAATGATGTAAAGGGCTTCCGCACGGTCGTAAAAACCCACCGCCATGAAATCCTTAGCGAGTTGCTGTTTAGCTAATAATTTTTGTTCGAAAGAATAATTGGGACTACGATCGAGGGCCTGATGGATCCGTAAGGCTCGATCCACTTCGCCTCGAGAACGGAAAAGGTTACCGAGCGTTAGCTCAGCTTCAAATTGAGAGTTGCTTTCAATTTCATTTTCTGTTTCTTGTTTTTGCAACATATCAAGAAACAAATCAACAGCTTTATCCGTTTGATTAGAAAGCAAAAAATTGACCCCCGTGACATAATCACGGGAGAGTTTATTACTAATATCTTCCTGATCTTTCTTGGCACTCCGATGCCCCATATACCAACCATAAGCGGCGGCTATTGGCAGAAGCAGAAAGAGTAATTCAAGCATTATACTGCCTTATCGCGAGTAGTCGTTAATTCGTTAATTTGTAATGTTTGACGTTTAACTTGACGCGCTAACGACATATTTTTGAATTTTAATTTTAAGTAGAAGAATCCAGTAATTAACCAACCTAAAATTAATCCAAAACCAAATAAAATCGCGACTAGCGTTGAAAGTTGGAATTGGCTTTCAGCAACAATGTAGTTAAAGGTGATTACTTGATCATTATTCGCCCCTATAGTTACCGCAACGATTACGATAGCTAGCACAATAATGAGTCCGAGAATATATTTAATCATCACAATCTCCTTGTTAAGAATAGTTTCATTATGCCAAAATTTGTAATAAAAAACGACACCTAAGTGTCGTTTTATTGATATCGATTGAATGTTTAAGCAAAAACATTGACGCGATCTTTTAATTCTTTACCCGCTTTAAAGTGCGGTACAGATTTAGCATCTAATTTTACAGAATCACCGGTTTTAGGATTACGACCCACTCGCGGTTGACGATGGTGTAAAGAGAAACTACCAAAACCACGCACTTCAATACGATTACCTTCTTCTAAAGATTGTGCAATGAGTTCAAGAATATCCTTTACAATACCTTCTACTTCTTTTGCGGATAAAGTTGGGTGCTTTGTTGATAGATTTTCAATTAGTTCAGATTTAGTCATCGTCAACTCTCCTTTAAATTTATACTTAAACTTGTTATTAAGACTTACAGGTAATGTATTAGTTCATAATAAATTACCGCTAAATCCTTGTTAATTATAGCTAGTAATAATAAGGCTGAGTCAATGACCCAGCCTTATTCATGTGAATTAATTATTCACCTTTAGCTGCTTTGAAAGCTTCAGCCATTGCGTTTGGAATAGCAACATCTTCTTGTTTGGTATTCACGTTTGCAACTGCAGCTGCTTCTTCAGCTTGATCTTTCGCTTTTACAGATAAGTGAACGATACGAGCTTTACGATCAACACCAGTGTATTTCGCTTCAACTACATCACCTGCTGCAACTTCGTTTGTTAAGTCTGCTGCACGGATATAACCTTCAACGCCACCTGCTAATTCAACTTTAGCACCTTTAGCGTCAGCTTCAACAACAGTTGCAGAAACTACTGCACCTTTCTTGTTAACTGCTACGAAGTTGTTGAATGGATCATCTTCAAGTTGTTTGATACCTAAAGAAATACGTTCTTTCACTGCATCTACTGCTAATACTACTGCAGAAACTTCGTCACCTTTTTTGTAGTTACGAACTGCTTCTTCACCTGCAACATTCCAAGAAATGTCAGATAAGTGAACTAAACCGTCGATACCACCTTCAAGACCGATGAAGATACCGAAATCAGTGATTGATTTGATTTTACCAGTAACTTTGTCGCCTTTGTTGTGAGTTTCAGCGAATTGAGTCCATGGGTTAGGTTTGCATTGTTTTAAACCTAAAGAAATACGACGACGTTCTTCGTCAACTTCTAATACCATTACTTCAACAGTATCGCCAAGGCTTACAACTTTAGATGGGTGGATGTTTTTGTTAGTCCAATCCATTTCAGAAACGTGAACTAAACCTTCAACACCATCTAAGATTTCAACGAAACAGCCGTAGTCAGTTAAGTTAGTTACTTTACCCGTTAATTTGCTGTTTACTGGGTGGTTTTCAGCGATAGCAACCCAAGGATCTTGACCTAATTGTTTTAAGCCTAAAGATACGCGAGTACGATCTTTGTCAAATTTTAATACTTTAACAGTTACTTCGTCGCCTACATTCACGATTTCGCTTGGGTGTTTAACACGTTTCCAAGCCATATCAGTGATGTGTAATAAACCGTCAACGCCACCTAAATCTACGAATGCACCGTAGTCAGTTAAGTTTTTAACGATACCTTTAACTTCTGAACCTTCAGCTAGGTTCTCAAGGATTTGTTCACGTTCTTGGCTGTTTTCAGATTCGATCACTGCACGACGAGAAACAACAACGTTGTTACGTTTTTGATCTAATTTGATTACTTTGAATTCTAATTCTTTACCAAGTAGGTGATCAGCTTCACGTGCAGGACGTGTATCAACTAATGAACCTGGTAAGAATGCACGAACACCGTTTAACTCAACTGTGAAACCGCCTTTCACTTTACCGTTGATTAAACCGATAACGGTCGCTTTATCTTCGTAAGCTTTTTCTAATTCAATCCAAGATTCATGACGAACAGCTTTCTCACGAGAAAGTTTAGTTTCGCCGTAACCATCTTCAACTGCATCTAAAGCTACGTTTACTGTGTCGCCAACTTTAACTTCAAGTTCACCTTGAGCGTTTTGGAATTCAGCAACAGGAATTGCAGATTCAGATTTTAAGCCTGCATCAACAAGTACAAAGCCTTTTTGAATAGCAACAACAGTACCGCTAACGATTGAACCTTGACGGGTTTCAAGGCCTTTTAATGATTCTTCAAAGAGTTGAGCAAAAGATTCTGACATATAAATAATCTTCTTAATTTAAGTTAATAACATCCACATTAAGATCCATAAAATGCGGGGTTGAGGATAAATGTCTATTCTTCCTTGAATAAACAGTTAAATCGAAATTAACGCTTTTTGTTGAATATAAGATAACGCTTGAGCAATGACCTCATCAATACTCAATGTTGTACTATCTAACAATAAAGCATCATCAGCCGGTTTCAATGGCGCAACCTCACGATTTCTATCGCGAAAATCGCGTTCTTGTATCTCGGCTAAAATCTGTGCAAAGTTACCATTAATTCCCTTATTTTGCAACTGTTTATAGCGTCTTTTTGCACGTTCTTCCGCACTTGCATCTAAAAACAGTTTAACTTGTGCATTTGGGAAAACCACCGTCCCCATATCTCGCCCATCAGCAATCAGGCCATCATTTTTGCCAAAATCCTGCTGAAGTTGCAGTAAAGCTGACCGCACTTTTGGGAAAACCGCCACTTTTGAGGCGGCTTCCGCCACTTCTTGCGTACGGATCAAATGGCTCACATCCATTCCACCAAGAAGCACATTGACTTCTCCATTCTTTGGAATGAACTGAATATCTAAATGACGTGCTAACTCCGCTAATCCTTCTTCATCGGTTAAGTCTGCATGACGTTTCAGTGCAGCCAATGCTGTCACGCGATAAATGGCGCCACTATCTAATAAGGTAAAACCTAACTTTTCTGCCAATGCGTAACAAAGTGTTCCTTTCCCTGCTCCGCTTGGGCCATCAACGGTGATAATTATCCCCATATATTACCCCTTATAATCTTT